>NZ_JBSFGK010000189.1:0-5590 GCF_053596495.1 Kitasatospora sp. NPDC001683 | reverse complement strand
CGGCCTGCACCTCGGCCAGCATCCGCGCCGCCTCGTCCGCGCTCGGCCGGTCGGCCGGGTCCTTGGCCATCAGCGCGGCCAGCACCGGCCCGAGCGGCCCGGCCCGGCGCGACTCCGGCAGCGGCTCGTCGACCACCGCGGCCAGCGTGGTGATCGGCGAGTCCCGGCGGAACGGCGACTGGCCCTCGACCGCCGCGTACAGCGTCGCCCCGAGCCCCCACAGGTCGGAGGCCGGCCCGGGCCGCTCGCCCTGGGCGCGCTCGGGCGCCAGGTAGTCCGGCGAGCCGACCAGGTCGCCCGGCCGGGTCAGCTCGGTCGAGCCCTCGTACTTCGCGATGCCGAAGTCCAGCAGCACCACCCGCCCGGTGCCGCGCTCCAGCAGCACGTTGGCCGGCTTGACGTCCCGGTGCAGCACGCCGAGCTGGTGGCCGCGGTGCAGCGCGGCGAGCACCTGGCTGCCGACCTCGGCGGCGGCGCGCGGCGGCAGGGTGCCGTCCTGGCTGATCACGTCGGCCAGCGAGCGGCCGTCGACCAGCTCCATCACGATCCACGGCCGGCCGTCCTGCTCCAGCACGTCGTGCACGGTGATCACACCGGGGTGCTTGATCCGGGCGGCGGCGCTGGCCTCGCGCTTCATCCGGGTGTGCAGGATCTGCAGGTCCTCCTCCGGCAGGTGGTTGACGGTCAGCTCCTTGACCGCGACCTCGCGGTCCAGCATCCGGTCCCAGGCCCGCCAGACCGTGCCCATCCCGCCCCGGCCGAGCCGCTCGCCGAGCTCGTACCGCCCGGCCAGCAACCGCTCCGCCTCGGCCGCCTCCGGCCGGTCCTGCACGCCCATCGGCGACCGCTCCCCCTCTCGATTCCACCTGCCGTCACCGCGGCGGAAAGCCCGCCGCAGACCACTGTTCGAACAGATCTCACGCACACCCTAGGCGCACCTCGCCGCGCCCGGTAATCTCGCCCGACCCCCGGACCTGCGGACCGGTGGGCGACCGGACCGTCAGCCCGCGAACAGCACCACGGCAACCATGCCCAGCACCAGCAGCAGGAACACGCCCCCCACCAGCAGCGGCCCGAGCAGGGCCGGGGACATCCGCGAAGTCCTCCCGCCGCCGGCCCGCACCGCCACGGACTCCGGCGCGACCCGCTCCGACCGGCCGCCCCGCCCGCGCCGACGCGGCCGCAACGGCACCAGCGGCGCCTCCGGCTTCAGCTCCACCTCCCGCGCCGCCCGCTCCTCGTCGGCCGGCTCCGGGGCGCCCGCCAGCAGCGCCGCCAGCTCGCCCCGCACCGCCTGCGCGGTCGGCCGCAGCGTCGGGTCCGGCTGCAGCAACCGCTCGGCCAAGGGTGCCAACGGCCCGCAGACCGCCGAGGGTTCACGCCGCCCGTCCCGGACCGCCGTCACCAGCTCCGGCACGCCGACCTCCGGGAACGGCGGGCGGCCGGTGACCATCCGCTGCATCAGAACTCCGAGCGCCCAGCAGTCCCCCGCCGGGCCGCCGTCCAGCGGCCAGCGCTCGGCCACCGGACCGACCAGAGTGGCCCGGACGTCGTACCGGCGGCGCCCGCCCGGCCCGCCGAGGTCCTCCGCCAGCGCCTCCTGCGCCACCCCGGCGAGCAGCCCGCCGAGCATCGCCGCGCCGTCCTCGCAGACCAGCACCGATTCGGCGGTCATGTTGCCGTGGGAGAGCCCGGCCTCGTGCAGCGCCCGCAGCGCGCCGGCCAGGTCCGCCGCCAACTCGGCCGCCCGGTACGGCGGGAGCGGCCCGGCGGTGAGCAGCTCGGCCAGCGTCCGGCCCGCCGGGCGCTCCTCCACCGTCCACAGCAGCTCGCCGTCGACGAAGGCGCCGACCCCGCGCAGCAGCCGCGGGTGCCAGGACGGCGCGGTCGAGCCGACCGCCGCCACCCGCCGCACCAGCCGCTCCCCGTGCGCGGGATTCGGCTCGTCCGGGTCCTGACCGCCGGTCAGCAGCGCGGGCAGCTCCACGGCGCTCAGCAGCACCGATTCACCGGTGCGCTCGTCCACCGCGAAGGCGCGCAGCAGTTCGGGACGGTCCGTCAACCGGTACCGACCCGCCAACAACTGGCCGGGGCCGCCTCGCATGCCAGTTCCTCTCGCTCACCGAACAGCCTACTGAGCGGCTCCTTTACGCTCGATCCATGGACTGGACCGATCTGATCGACACCGCCTTCAAGGTGGCGGGCAACAGCAACCGAGCCAACCAGGCCGAGGCCGTCCGCACGGTCGAAGCGGCCGTGATCGACGGCGAGGAGCCGGTCGCCTCCACGGCCGGGCGCCACCCCGACCACTTCCGCAAGGGCGTGCTGGTGCTCACCACCCACCGGCTGCTCTTCCTGAAGGACGGGAAGCCGCCGGTACCGGTTCCGCTCGCGGCCGTCACCGACACCACCGTGACCCGGACCAAGTTCAACGGCGAGGTGCTGACGGTCGTCGCGCTGACCGGCTCCCACCGCTTCGAGGAGGTGGTCAAGGCCGAGGTCTTCGCCGAGCAGCTCCGCGCGGCCGCCCGGATCGCCCGCACCGCCCGGCCGCAGGCCCCGGCCCCCTCCGACGCCGCCCCCGGCGAGCAACTCCTCGACCAGCTCGAGCGCTTGGCCGCCCTGCGGACCTCCGGCGCGCTCACCGAGGAGGAGTTCAGCCGCGCCAAGCAACGCCTGATCGGCTGACCCCTACGGCGCCGGCTGGAAGGTGTTGAAGACGACGTCCCGGACCGGGGCCTGCGCGGCCCACTGCGCGTCCGGGACGATCCAGTAGATCGAGTAGCCGTACTTGGCCGGGTTTCCGGTCACGAAGCCGCGGTTGAGCGAGTGCATCCGGGGCGTGCCGTTGGTCCACTCCCAGTCCGCCGCGTTGGTCCACTGCCGGTAGTTGATCGCCGCCAGGTTCAGCCGCTGGTAGTTGGTCACCTGACCGCGGACGTTGGGCTCGGATTCCTGCCAGTCGGCGAGGGCGCTGGCGTCGGGCGAGGTGGTCCACTCGATCCGCAGCTGGCTGCCGTCGGCGGGGTTCTTGAAGATCCGCCGGTTGGAGTCAGACCCGGCCGGCTGCAGCCAGTCCGGCAGGACGACGGAGAAGCCGCTCGGGTCCTGGTACGCGTGGTAGCCGGCCGGCACCGGGCCGCCCGCGGTCTGGGCCGGGGCCGGGTCGGTGGCCGGCGGCTGGGCCGCCGTGGTGGCGGGCGCGGGCGGTGCCGCGGCGGAGGAGGAGGAATCCGCCGTGGCGGTCGGCTCGGTGGCCGTCCCGGCGGGAGCGGGCTCGCTGGACGGCGCCGCCGGGCTCTGGCTCGGCGTGGCCCCGGTGGTCGCCGCGACCGGCGAGGTGGCGCCCGCGCTGTGGGTGCTCGCCCCCTTCGCGCCGCCGTCCCCGCCGCCCACGGCCTGGACCACCGCGACGATCCCGGCGATCAGCAGCAGCACCAGCACCACGGTGACCACCGCCAGCCGCCGCCGGCCCTTGCGCGGATCGGCCCCGGCCGCCTGGGTCGCGCCCATCGTCCACTCGCTGGTCACCGGCCGGATCGGCTCGGCCGCCGGCGCCGGCGCAGGCGCCTGGGCGAGCTCGGCGTCGGCCTTCGCGACGGGCTCCTCGTCCCGGGCCCGGCTGCCCACCCGGACCGTCCCCAGCAGCCCGCCCACGGTCCGCTTGGGCGTCTCCTCCGCCTTGGCCGCTTCCCCGGCCTTCTGGTCCTCGCCCTCGGTCTTCTTCCCCGCCGAGTCCCCGACGACGGCCGACTGCCCGACCGGCATCGCGTGCTCGGTCGTCGACTCGGCCTTCGCGGTCGCCTCCGCGACCACCCGCTTGAGCATCGACCGGGTCTGCGAGGCGTCCAGCCGCTTCGCCGGGTCCTTCTCCAGCAGCCCCTCGATCACCGGCAGCAGCGGCCCGGCGTTCGCCGGCGTGGCCAGTTCCTCGGTCATCACCGCGGTCAGGGTGGCCAGCGCCGAACCGCGGTCGTACGGCGGCCGCCCCTCGACCATCGCGTACAGCGTGCCGCCCAGCGACCAGAGGTCGGCAGGCGGCCCGGGCTTCTGCCCGCGCGCCCGCTCCGGGGATATGTACGAGGGCGCGCCGACCAGCATCCCGGTCGAGGTGATCGAGGCGTCGCCCTCCACACTGGCGATCCCGAAGTCGGTGAGCACGACCCGGCCGTCCTCGCCGATCAGCACGTTGGACGGCTTGACGTCCCGGTGCAGGATGCCCAGCGCGTGCGCCGCGCTCAGCACGCCGAGCACGTCCAGCGCGATCTCCGCCGCCCGGGCGGGCGCCAGCGGCCCGTCCTCCCGGACGACGTCGGCCAGCGAGCGGGACTCGACCAGCTCCATGACGATCCACGGCCGGTCGTCCTCGTCGACCACGTCGAAGACGGTCACCGCCGAGTTGTGCCGGATCCGCGCGGTGGCCTTCGCCTCGCGCAGCGTCCGGACGATCAGCCGGTGCTTCTCCTCCTCCTCGACGCTGGCGTTCATCCGCAGTTCCTTGACCGCGACGGTCCGGCCCAGCATCTCGTCCTCGGCGCGCCAGACGGTACCCATGCCACCGCGTCCGAGCACGCCGTTCAGCCGGTAGCGGCCGGCCAGGAGGCGGCCGGTGGAACCCTGCGCCTGGGTCATTCGGAACGTTCCCCCATGTGCTGCTGGCGGTCGAGGTGACGGCGCATCGGCCCGGCCCCGGGCCCGAACGCCCAAGCCTCCATCATCCCCTGTCCCGAGGGCCCTCGACCACCCACCCCCCGACCCAAGCCGGGACGAACCGGAACGGGAAAGGCGCTCCGTGCCCGATCTGTGATCGAAAACTCGCCAAGATCTGTTCGAAGCACTGCTACCGTTCGGCAGCTCATCGTCTTTCCGGGGGGACTCGACGCCCATGACCGTACCCGCACCGGGCGCTGACGGCCCATCGCTCCGACCGCGCACCGCCGAGCACTACTCGGTCGCGCCCGTGCTGGACTCCCCCGAGGGCTACGTCGCCCCCGGCATGCCCGGCGTCCCGGTCACCGGCTACGACCCCGACACCCCCGCCGTCCCCCGCCGCACCCCCCGCCGCCGCACCGCCCTCGCCCTGCTCCTCGCCCCGCTCGCCGCCCTGCTCGGCGGCCTGGCCTACGGCTGCGCCCCGCTGCGCGCCGCCGACAGCCTCGGCTGGCTGACCATCGCCCAGGCCGGCCTCGTCGCCCTCCCCCTCGGCCTGCTCGGCGGCCGGAACCGCTTACTCCCGCCGCTCGGCGCCCTGCTCTCGGCCGGCGCCCTCCTCCTCGGCCAACTCACCCAACGACTCCGCATCGTGCACTCCGACGCCCCCACCCCCCACGGCCTCCTGCACGACACCCTCAGCTCCTGGCGAGCCGACCTACGCCCCCTCGACCTCGCCTTCTACACCATCGCCCTGATCGGCGGCTTCCTCCTCACCCGCCGCACCGCCAACCGCTCCTGACCCACAGTCCCCCCGCTTCGCCCCGCGCGCTCGCAACACCCCCCACCCCCCTCGGACTCACTCGGCCGCCTCCGGCACGGGGACTTGACCAAAGTCCCCCTCGGGCTCGCGGGTGAGGATGGCGTACAACGCGGGGTC
>NZ_JBSFGK010000188.1:0-5728 GCF_053596495.1 Kitasatospora sp. NPDC001683 | reverse complement strand
CCGTGGTTCCCGGTGCGGCGGCGCGCCGCCTCCGCGTCGGACGCCCAGCACTCGCCGGAATGGACTCCCGGGGGCGACCGGCGCTCAGCAGCCGATCGGCAGGACGGACGTGGGCTCGGTGATCGCCAGCGGCTCCCCGGCGGGGGTCAGCCGCCCGGACGACGGGTCGCGATGGAAGGCGGTGAGCGTGTCGGAACGCTGGTTGGCGCAGAAGAGCAGCCGCCCGTCCGGGCTGAGCGCGATGTCCCGGGGCCAACTGCCGCCGCATGCGACGGTGGTGAGCAACTCGACGGACGCGCCGTCATCCCGCACGGCGTGGACGGCGATCGCGTCATCGCCGCGGTTGGTCGTGTAGAGGAAACGGCCGTCCGCGGACAGCCGGACGGCGGCCGCGGAGTTGGCGTTCGGCGCGCCCGGGTCCTGTCGTGTCTCCAGCTCGGCGGTGGGTCCGAGACGGCCGGCGTGCGGGTCCCAGGTGCAGACGGTGAGGGTGGAGGAGAGCTCGTTGAGCACGTGGACGTACCGGGCCGAGGGGTGGAACACCAGGTGTCGCGGGCCCCTGCCGGGCGGCAGTCCGACCGTCTGGTGCGCGCTGAGCCGGCCGGTCGCCTCGGTGAAGGCGTACACGTGTATCCGGTCGGTGCCGAGGTCGGTGCACAGCAGGAACCGCCCGTCCGGCGAGGGCGCGGCCATGTGGGCATGGGGCTCGGTGAGCAGCTCACCGCAGGCCTCCCGCCCGGGGTGGCGGATGGTCTGCACCGGCCCGGCGGCGATCGTGCCGTCCGCGCCGGTGGGGATGGCGGAGAGGACACCGTCGCCGTAGTGGGCGACGAAGACGTGCGAACCGCTGGGGTGCACCGCGAGGTGGCAGGGGCCGGCGCCGCCGCTGGCGACGGTGGCGGGCGGGCCCGGGGTCACGGTGTCCACGTCGGTCCCGAGGGAAAGGACGCGTCCGGCTTCCTGCTCGACGACGGCGTGGAGGACCGCGCGGGTCGGATCGACGGCAACGTAGGAAGGGTGGTCGACCGGTAGCGTCCGGACCAGGCTCATGGCGCCGCCGGCGTCGTAGCGGACGGTGCTGAGGCCTGCTCCGGGAGTGCTGGCCGGAGCGGCGCTGCCGATGACCAGCGTGCCGCCGGACGCCGTGGCCGGAAGGTCGTTCGGCGGGTGGTTCAAGGCATGCCTGCTCTCTGCTCGCCCTCCGGCGAACGGTCCGTCGACGTGACTGGCCGGGGACGAACCGCGGCGCCGGCTTCCTGCCGGGCTCGACTCCACGATGACCGGCCGCTCATTCACCCGACGAAGATAGTCACTCCGTCGGACTGTCTCAACGAAGCCGGGGACGCCGATCATGGAGACAGCCAGACCCGCCATGGAGACAGCCAGACCCGCCCACCTCTTGGAGGCACCGTGTCCGACCTGCCCGCGTCCGCCGACCTGCTCGACCAGCTGGCACTGCCCGAACTGACCCGCGCGGCCGCCCTCCTCCAGCCCGAACTGGCCGCTCTGCGGCGGGAGTTGCACCAGGAGCCGGAGATCGGGCTCGACCTGCCCAGGACCCAGGCCCGGCTGCTCGCGGCGCTCGACGGGCTACCGCTGGAGCTCACCCTGGGCAAGGGGCTGAGCTCGATCACGGCGGTGCTGCGCGGCGGCCGCCCCGGGCCGACGGTGCTGCTGCGTGCCGACATGGACGCGCTGCCGGTGCAGGAGAACGTACGACTGCCGTACGCGTCCCGCCTCCCCGGCGCGATGCACGCCTGCGGGCACGACCTGCACATGGCCGCACTGGTCGGCGCCGCCCGGCTGCTGGCCGAGCGGCGCGCGGAGCTGGCGGGCGACGTGGTGCTGATGTTCCAGCCGGGCGAGGAGGGGGCGGGCGGCGCCCAGCTGATGGTGGACGCGGGGGTGCTGGACGCGGCCGGCGAGCGGGTGGTGGCCGCGTACGCCCTGCACGTGGCCGCCGCCCTGCTGCCCAACGGGCTGGTCGCCGCCCGGCCCGGGCCGATGCTGGCCGCCTCCGACACCCTCCAGGTCACCCTGCGCGGGCGCGGCGGGCACGGCTCCAGCCCGCACTCGGCGCTGGACCCGGTGCCGGCCGTGTGCGAGGCGGTGCTCGCCCTCCAGACGATGGTGACCCGGCGGATCGACGCCTTCGACCCGGTGGTGGTCACCGTCGGCACGCTCAGCGCCGGCACCGCGGCCAACGTCATCCCCGACGAGGCCCGGTTCGCGGCGACCATCCGCTCCTTCTCGCCGCGCTCGCGGGAGTTGGTGCGCGCCGAGGCGCTGCGGGTGGTGCACGGGATCGCGGCGGCGCACGGGCTGGAGTCGGTGGCCGAGGTGGAGCCCGGTTACCCGGTGACCGTCAACGACCCCGTGGAGGCGGACTTCGCGGCCGGCCTGGCGACCCGGCTGTTCGGGCCGGAGCGGTACGTCCCGATGCCCCAACCGATCGCCGGCTCCGAGGACTTCGGCGTGGTGGCCGCGCTGGTCCCGTCCGCCTACCTGATGCTTGGCGCCGCCCCGACCGACGGCCGCGACCCGTTCACCACGCCCTACAACCACTCCCCCGACGCCGAGTTCGACGACGGCGTCCTCGCCGACGCAGCCGCGCTCCTGGCCGGCCTGGCCCTGGGAAGGCTGGCCCGGGAGTAGGGCCTGTCCGGCGGGCGGGCGCCGGGTGAGGAGATCCGGTGATCTGACGGTGCGCTAGCCGTGCAGGCTGCCGTGGATGGGGTGAGCGACGGGGCGAAGTTCCGATTCGTCGCGTTCCGTTCAAGCTCCGCTTACCCCATCATGGAAGCGTGTCAGCGCGCCTACGCGCGTAGCACTCCCCCGTACCCCACGACACAAGGGACATGACACATGCTCAGACGCATAGCAGCCACCCGCCCGCTCGCCCTGGGCGCCGTCGCCCTGGCCGTGCTCACCGGCGCCAGTGCCGCCCCCCACCGGGCCGCCGCAGCCACCGTCACCACGACGGCCACCGCCACGACCACCCAGCACCGGGTGCTGTTCGACAACAGCAAGGCGGAGACCGCCGGCAACGCCGACTGGATCATCAGCACCAGCCAGCCGGACCCGCTCGCCGAGAACGCCGGCCCGCAGTCCGAGACCGACTGGACCGGTGCCATCTCCAGCTGGGGAGTCGCCCTCCAGAAGACCGGCCAGTACAGCCTCAAGACCCTGCCGAGCGGCTCCACCATCACCTACGGCACCGGCGGCGCGCTGGACCTCGCCAACTTCGACGAGTTCGTCCTGCCCGAGCCCAACATCCGGCTCAGCGACGCCGAGAAGACCGCGGTCATGACCTTCGTCCAGAACGGCGGCGGGCTGTTCCTGATCTCGGACCACACCCAGAGCGATCGCAACAACGACGGCTGGGACTCCCCCGCCATCATCAACGACCTGATGACCACCAACTCGGTCAACAGCAATGACCCGTTCGGGCTCTCGGTCGACCTGCTCAACATCCAGACCGACAATCCGACCGCCATCAACGACGCCACCGACCCCGTCCTGCACGGCCCCTTCGGCACCGTCACCGGCAGCATCATCCGCAACGGCACCACCTTCACCCTCAAGCCCGCCGACAACCCCAACGTCAAGGGCATCGTCTACCGCACCGGCTACTCCGGCACCACCGGCGCGTTCTTCGTCACCAGCAGCTTCGGCAAGGGCCGGGTCGCCCTCTGGGGCGACAGCTCGGCCATCGACGACGGCACCGGCGAGTCCGGCAAGACCCTCTACAACGGCTGGAACGACCCGGCCGGCACCGACGCCGCCCTCGGCCTCAACGCCACCGCCTGGCTCGCCGCCGGCAGCGGCGGCAGCACCACCGGCAACGTCACCCTCACCAACCCCGGCGCCCGCACCGCCACCGTCGGCACCGCCACCGGCCTCCAGCTCTCCGCCACCGACACGGCCGGCGGCACCCTGAGCTACGGCGCCTCCGGCCTGCCCGCCGGCCTGAGCCTCAACACCGCGACCGGCCTGATCAGCGGCACCCCCACCACCGCCGGGCCCTACACCGTGACGGCCACCGCGACCGACTCCACCGGCCCCTCCTCCTCCGTCACCTTCACCTGGACCGTCCAGTCCACCGGCGGCACCGGCTGCACCGCGGCCCAACTGCTCACCAACCCCGGCTTCGAGACCGGCACGACGGCCGGCTGGACGGAGACCAACACCAGCGGCAGCAGCACCGTCAACAGCAGCTCCAGCGAGCCGCCGCGCTCCGGCACCTACGACGTCTGGCTGGACGGCTACGGCAGCACCAACACCGACACCCTCGCCCAGACGGTGACCCTGCCGACCGGCTGCAGCAGCTACACCTTCAGCTTCTGGCTGCACGTCGACACCGCCGAGCCCACCACCAGCGCCTACGACAA
Source organism: Kitasatospora sp. NPDC001683 (assembly GCF_053596495.1). Classification (NCBI taxonomy): domain Bacteria; kingdom Bacillati; phylum Actinomycetota; class Actinomycetes; order Kitasatosporales; family Streptomycetaceae; genus Kitasatospora; species Kitasatospora sp. NPDC001683. Next base: position 1,337 of record NZ_JBSFGK010000188.1, on the reverse strand, counting down.
GCTGACGGTGACCGCGAACGGCACCACCCTGGCGACCTACTCCAACATGAACGCGGCCGCCGGCTACCAGCAGCACAGCTTCAACCTGTCCGGCTACGCCGGCCAGACCGTGACCCTCAAGTTCACCGGCGCCGAGGACTACACCAAGCAGACCTCCTTCGTCCTCGACGACACCGCCGTCAACGTCGGGTGATCCCGTGATCCCGTGATCCGATGCCGGTGGCCCTCCCCGCCCGGGGAGGGCCACCGGCGTTCGGGGCCGGCGGGCACCCGGTCCTGATCCCTGGTCAGGTGATCTCGGCCACTGCCCCGGGGCAGGTCGGCGGGCGAGAATGCCGGGCATGACGTTATGGCCCCTTGACGCCCTCGCCGGACTGGTCACACTGGCCCTGTTGGTGGGGGCGGCCTTCCTGCACATCACCGGCCTGAAACGGTGGGCGGGTCACCGGTCGCGGGTCTCACCCGGGTTCGTCGTCGTGATGGCCGTCGCCGTCCCCCCCGCGCTCGGTGCGGGATTCCTGTGGGTGGGCCTGCCGGTCTCCGCCTGGATCCATTTCGCCGTGGGAGGAATCGCCCTCCTCCTGATCGCGGTCGCCCCGCTGGTCACGGCCTACCGCGGCCGTCGTCCGTCCCGATCGTGGGCCGGGACGGACCAGGGCCACGGGCACCGAACCCTCCCACCGGGCACCTACGTCATCGGCCCGTCCGGGCGGGACTCCCACCCGCAGGTCCACCACCGAGGACAGGTCCCGACGGGGTGGGCGCTTGGGGTGCTCGAGCCTCCCGAAGGGCCGCCGTACGCGCAGCTGATCGTGGAGATCGTCGCCGAGTTCCACGCCGAGCTGGTGGAGGCCGCGATCGACAGCGGTTTCGTGCCCAGCACGGATGAGCCGCCGGAGACGAGTGGAGCCGTCGACGTCGGCGACGGACTCGTAGTGAAGCGCCTGCTGCTGGACGGTGGTCGCTGTGGGTGGGGACCGGGCTGGCGGGTTGAGGCGAGGCCTGACTGGCTGGCTGCGGCCGAGGGCCGGGGCAGCGTTCTGGTCAGCATCGTGCCCCCGGACACGTCGCCACCCGGCCTGCCGGAGATGGAGCCCGAGGCGCACCGCGCGACCTTCGCCCGGGGGCTCGCCCAGGCGAGAGCCGAGGGCCGGGTGCTGCACGGACTGGCAGAGCTCCAGCTGGGGACCGCGCCCGGGAAACGCGCCGGCGGTCGGCTCGCCCGGGTTCGGAATGGGTGGCGGACACGCCGTCAATGACGGTGGCGGGGGGGGGCGCGGCGGGGCGGGGCCCCCCCCCGGGGGGGGGCGGCCCCGGCGGGGGCGGGGCGCGCGGCG
>NZ_JBSFGK010000187.1:0-5755 GCF_053596495.1 Kitasatospora sp. NPDC001683 | reverse complement strand
TCGGTAAGCCGTGTGCGGGAAAACCGCACGCACGGATTGAAAGGGGACGGAGGAACCGGGCCCGGCAGGGCACCGCGCCTCCAACTACCAATGACTGAACTCAGTGACTGGACCTACGTGGTGACCGACATCGAGGTTGACGGCCCGTGGGCGGGTGCGAACTCGATGCGGTCCTTCGCATCCGTCGCCACGACGATGGACGGGCGGACCTTCGGCGAGTTCGAGGCCGTCCTCGAGCCGCTCCCCGGGTCGGCACCCAACCCGCGCACCAAGGAGTGGTTCGACTCCGAGCCGGGCACCTGGGAGGCCGCGACGGCGGACCCGGAACCCGTCGTCGACGTGCTGCGCAAGTACGTGGACTGGATCCGGTCGCTGCCCGGGCGGCGCGCGTTCGCGGCGGCGCCGCTGTCCTTCGACGGCCTGTGGATCGACTACTACCTGCGCCGGTTCACCCCGTACGGGCTGCACCAGGGCCCGTACGAGCAGGATCCGCTCTTCCACGGGCCGGCGCTGTGCCTGCGCTCGTACACGGCGGCGCTGACCGGGCGGCCGGGCGCTGACCTCGCCGCGCCGAAGCTGCCCCCGCACTGGCTCGGCGAGGTGGAGCACACCCACAAGGCGATCGACGACGCGCGTGGCTTCGCCAACCTGCTGCACTTCCTCGCCCGGAACGCCGGGGCGCCCGCGATCGCCCTCGACGCGTGAGCTGTGCATCGATCGCGTAGCGCACACAGAGCTTCTGGTCTCGGATGTGACACCTGCTGACGGCATGGCCGCTCCCGGTTCGGGAGCGGCCACGATCGAGCAGTACACGATCGATCCGACGTCTGGTACCGCTCGATGCTCGCCAGCGCCGACGCAACGCCCTGCTCGCCGAGTTCACCCGCGACGGCGCCGACCTCCTCGGCGCGGCCACCCCCGCCGGTCCGCCAACGGACTGCTCTGACCCGGTCCGCCCGGTGACAGGGAAGGACGGCGCGGCCTCGGGCGGCCGCGCAGACGGACGGCTCGGCGTAGGCGGAAACTCCTGCAGCCGAGGTCAAGTGACATTCGTCCGGCGGCACTTGACCAGGCGCCTGGTCACTTCCACAGCTGGTCGAAGGTGTGGATCGCCTGCTGGGCGGCGGGGGCGAGGGTGTTGGTGGTGGCGGGGGAGCCGGCCGGCTGGAGGAGGTGGGTGACGTCCTGGAGGGTGACCAGGCCGGGGCCGCCGGTGCCGGCGGTCTTGAGGGCGTCGACCAGCGGGCCGGTGCTGGAGCAGGGCACCTGGGTGTCAGCGGTGCCGCAGGTCACCATGACCTTGGTGGCCGACCGTACCTTGGCGGCGAGGTCGGCCGGGTTCACCTCGTCGTCGGTCCGGGTGAACTTGAGATCGCTGTTGAGGTCCTGGAAGACCGCCGCGATCGGGTCGGGCATGCCGGTGGTGTCGGCGGGCCGGCCGGCGCGGATGGCGGCCACCCCGCCGGTGACGGCGGTCTTGACGGTCGCGGCCTGGGTGGGGTCGAGCTGCCCGGCGGAGACGGCGGCGTCCACCTGCTGCTCCAGCTGGAGGGTGACCAGGTCGAGCAGGCGCATGCCCTGGGGCTCCAGCAGCGCCAGTCCGGCGGGGGCCGGCGCCGGTTTCGGGTCCTGGTCGACCTCCAGGGCCATCAGGGCGCCCTCGCTGTGGCCGGAGATGAGGAGCTTGTCCGGGTCGGCGCCCGGTTGGGCGGCGAGGAACTGGTAGGCCGCGGTGGCCTGTTGGACGAAGGCGTTGAGGTCGAGGCCGCCCGGGTCGTTGGCGTGGCTGCCGAGGCCGGTCCGGCCGGTGGCGTACTTGTCGTAGCGCAGGGTCATGATCCCGTCGTCGCCCATCAGCTGGGCGAGGTCCGAGAGGGTGTCGGGCATGAGCCGCGGGGGCTGGTTGCCGTTGCGGTCGGTCGGTCCGCTGCCGGGCAGCAGCAGTGCGGCCGGCATCCTCGCGTTGGCGGGGCCCTGCGGGATGTGCAGGGTGCCGTAGGTGGTGGTGCCGTTGACGACGAAGGACACCTCGTGGTCCCCGGGGCTGGTGGACGGGCTGGCCTGCATCAGCGCGGCGGCGTTGAAGGACGGCGCGCCGGAGGCCGCGGAGCGGTCGGCGCCGCCGTCGGCGCAGCCCGCCGTCCAGCCCAGTACGGCGACCAGGGCGAGCGCCGAACCGGCGGCGGCCGCCGGACGGGACGAGGGTGTGCGCAGGGGCATGGGTGACTCCGGAGGGTCGGGGGACGGGCCGCCCACCAGTCGAGCCGACGCCGCCGCGCCGGTGGTCGTAACAGGCCGGACGAGGAGTCCGAATCCACTGTTCGGGCGAACGCCTCAGGAGGCCGCGCGCAGCACCGCCGGGGTCGGGCCGTTGGGGCGGACGGTGATGCTGAAGGCCTCGCCGTCCGGGCGGGAGAGGAACGTCAACGGGCCCAGCGGGAGGAGGAGTTCGAGTAGGGCGGTGCTTTCCCGGAGGGCGAACTGGGTGCCCAGGCAGGCGCGGGCGCCCAGGCCGAAGGGGAGGTAGGCGCCGAGGTGGGCGGGGCGGTCGGCGCCGGGGGCGAAGCGGGTGGGGTCGAAGCGCTCCGGGTCGGGCCACAGGGCCGGGTCGCGGTGGGTGAGGTACGGGCAGACCAGCACGTCGGTGCCGGCGGCGACGCGGTGGCCGGCGATCACGTCGTCCTCGAGGGCGTGCCGGGGGAGCAGCCAGGCGGAGGGGTAGAGCCGGAGGGTCTCGCTGACCAGGGCCTGCGGGTCGGCGTCGCGCGCCCCGGGGTCGCGGTCGAGCAGCAGGAACAGCCAGGTGAGCGTGGTGGCGGTGGTCTCGTGGCCGGCGACCAGCAGGGTGACCAGTTCGTCGCGGATCAACTGGTCGGTGTATTCGGGGTGTTGGTCGGCGGCTTCGAGCAGGACACGGAGCACCCCCGGCTCCTCGGTGTCCGCGGTGCGGGCCGCCTCGATCGCGGCGTGGGCGACGGCGTCGATCCGGGCGAGGTCCTCGGCGACGGCGTCCCGGGCATCGGCGGCGTTGGTCGGCAGGGTCGGCATCGCGGCCACCACCCGTTCCACCGACCGCAGTTCGGCGTCCGTCCGGTCGTCCAGCGCCAGTCCGGTGAGCGCCCGCCAGACGGTGTCGAGGGCGAAGCCGCGCATCTCCTCGGCCACGTCGAAGGTCTCCCCGCTGCGCCGGTACCCCTCCCAGCGCTGCGCCGTCCGGAGCGCGGCGGCGGCGATCCGCTGCTCGTAGCGGCGCATGCCCGGACCGGTGAACTGGGACTGCAGCAGCCGCCGTTGGCGCTTCCAAGCGTCCCCGGTGGCGGACAGCACGCCGTCGCCGACCAGCATCCGGGCCCGGTGCGAGCGCTTGACGTACCGGTCGGGATGGCGGCCCAGCACGTGCTGCACCGCGGCCGGGTCGGTGACCAGCACGGTGGGCGTCGGGCCGAGCCGGAAGGCGGCGATGCCGCCGATGCCGCGCTGGGCCCGGGCGAGCAGCTCGACCAGCTGGGCCTCCTCGGCGCGCCACTGCTCGACGACGTCCGCCGCCAGCTCCGGGACGGGATGGGCTTCCGTGGTCACGCGGGTCTTCTCCTCGGGTCGACGGCCGGGGGTGTGGAAGGTCCGGGCTGACTGTACGCCAGACGGGTGGGTTCTAGGTGAGGCGCGATTACTTTCGGTGAGCCGCGGCCCACCAGGCCACCCGGGCGGAGGACAGTCCCGGCGTGGACGAACGGGTACGGATCGGCGGGGCCGGTCCGGCCCCCTTCTCGCCCGCCCCTGACATGGGAGGCCGTATGCCCAGGACCACTCGCCATGCCTTCCGTCCGACCCTCGCCCGGAGCACTCGCCGCCTCGCCGCTGCCGCTCTGCTGGGAGCGGCGCTGACGGCCTGCGGCGGCGGTGGCGGCGCTCCCGCCGCCTCCAATGCTCCGACGGACGGTTCCCAGCCCTCGGGAGGGCAGTCCGAGGAGGGCAGGACCCGCGCAGGGGGGAACTCGGGGTCGTTCGCGAGCGCGGGCCAGCCGAAGGCGCTGGCCGAGGTGTCGGGCAAGCGGGTGAGGGTGGTAGTGGTGCCCACGACCAGGCCCATGGCCGAGCCCATGGCCGAGCCCATGGCCGACTCCACGACCGCGGCCGCGGCCGGGCCCTCGTCGTCCGAAGTCCCGGCCGAGATCAGCAGGGTCCACGACTGCACGAACAGTACGGGCTTCGCCACCCCGATCAGCCGGGAGGTCACGCTCGTCAACGGCGTGAGCCCGCCCGTGGAGTTCATCCTCCCGGAGACGCCGCCCGAGGGCGACAGCGCCAGGATCTGTTACACGCTGGCCATCGGCGGCGAAAGCAAGACCGACGAAGCCGCACCGGCGTCCGGGGCCTCGCCGACGGGCGGGCCTTCCGGCCTGAGCAGCAGCCCGACCGTGAGCCCGAGCGTCGCGGGCCCCACCAGCGAGAGCCCCACCAGCGGGAGCCCGACCAGCGGGAGCCCGAGCGTCGCGAGCCCCACCAGCGAGAGCCCCACCGGCGAGAGCCCCACCGGCGAGAGCCCCACCGGCGAGAGCCCCACCGGCGAGAGCCCGAGCGTCGCGCACCCCACGAACGAGGGCCCGAGCGTCGCGAGCCCCACCGGCGAGAGCCCCACCAGCGAGCGCCCGAGCGTCGCGCGCCCCACCCGTGAGAGCCCGAGCGGCGGAACCACTTGAGCCCGGTGAAGGAGGCGTCGGCCGCCGGGACGCCGGCCGCCGGGGAGACGACCGCCTGGATCACCCGGATCGCCACCTGGGCCGCCCCGACGACGGTGGTCACCGCGCTGCTGTTCTTCTTCGGCTACGTCTACACCAGCGCCTACTACGACTACTTCGGCATCGACAGTTCGACACTCGGCTTCGACACCCGGGAAGTGCTGGTGAAGGGCGAAAGCCCGCTCTTCCTGCCGGCCGGAGTGGTCGCCTTCGTGGCCCTGGTGCTCGCGCTGCTCTTCCACATGGCGAGCAGGTTCATCCGGCAGGGGCGGGACGGAGCCCGGATGGTCCGTCGGGCCGGCTGGGCCACCACCGTGGCGGCCCTCGTGCTCCTGGTGTTCGGCTTTCTCGCGGGCCTCCAGGTGATCCGACCCGGCAGCCTGGGCACCCCGCTGATGATCGGAGGCGCGCTGCTGCTGATCGTGCTGGCGCGGATCCTGATCAGACGCAGTAGCGGCGGCGGTCATGCGTTGTCGGGGGAGCGGGCCGCGATGGGCATCGCCGTGGCGATCACCGCGCTCTGCATGTTCTGGGCGGCCACGTCCTACGCCTCGGACCGGGGGAGTGCTCAGGCGAAGATGGTCGGGAGGAACCTCTACACGCGCCCCGCGGTCATCCTCGACACCACCGAACGCCTCCACCTGGACCTCTCCGCGTGCGCCGACCCCAACAGCCGCGCGTGCCGCAAATCGGAATGGAACGGTCTGAGGGAGACGGCGCTCCCGGACGCGGGGCAGCAGGACCGGTTCCGGTACCGCTACCACGGGCTGCGCCTGCTCGCCCAGTCCGGCGACCGGATGTTCCTCCTCCCGGACCACTGGACCTGGGAGCACGGCGACCTGCTGATCCTGCCGATGGACGCCAACGTCCGGGTGGCCCTCCACCCCGGCTGACCGCGGTAGCGCCCACCCGGCTGGGGGGGGGGGGGGGGCCCCCCCCCCGCGCCCCGGGCCCGGGGCGGGCCCGCCCCGGGCGGGGGCGGAACCCCCCCCCCCCCCGGCCCGGGGCAAGGGGGA
>NZ_JBSFGK010000186.1:0-6311 GCF_053596495.1 Kitasatospora sp. NPDC001683 | reverse complement strand
ACGTCGAAGCGCTCCGGCTAGATCACGCTCAACGCCCACGGTCCTCGCAACTCCCGCAGATCGCGGGTGTTGCGAGGACCGTTAGAACCGAAGAACCCGGTCGGGGCCTTCTTCGTGTCGTGGTCTCAGTTCCGGTCTCAGTTCGTCGGCACGGGGTGAGCAACTGCTCCGGACCACCCCGGCGGCACCGGAGTCCCGGAGAACCCGACCGCTGCCACGCACATGATCCCCGCTTGAACGGGTAGCCGCGTGGTTCGAGGAGCTGCAACGGGAAGCAGGCGAACCACCGTGGAGAGTCACCTCGGCCCAGCAGCAGTCCGCCGTCACTGCCATCTGGATTTCACCGCCGGAAGTGGAGCGTCCCCCGTCGGCGAAGGGCGGGCGTTCACCCGTCAAACCCTGTCCGGTTGGCACCTCGCCCCGTCCGTTCTCGGCGACGACGTCCAGCTCATCGTCTCGGAACTGCTCACCAACGCCGCCAGGTACACGGCAGGCCCACTCGCACTGGATCTGGACCAGAACGGCCCGTGCCTGCGCATCACCGTCACCGACCCCCGCTCCGGTACCGCACTGCCCGATCCCGGCACACACCAGCCGACCCGGGTCGGCGGCCACGGCCTGTTCATCGTCGACCGCCTCGCCCTCTGCTGGGGCGCCCTCCCGAACGACGGCGGCAAGGCCGTATGGGCCGAACTCCTCGTCCCTTCCGAACAACCACCGTCATCGCCTTGAAGCCCCGCGCCGTGACACGGATCCGCGGGCGAAAACTCGACCACGCGTTCCACGGTGTGGCCCGTCAGCGGATCCTCAAGTCAGGCATTGCAAAAGCGGAATCCGGGTTCATACTTGTGGTATGTCGGATGAGCGAGAGCCGCGAACGAGCTGGACGTTCCTGACGCAGCACGCGCGTGTGCTGTTGATGATCTCGCGGGACGCGGACATCCGCTTGCGGGACCTGGCCGCGATGTGCGGTATGACCGAACGGGCCGCGCGGGCGATCGTCACGGACCTGGAGAAGGCCGGATACCTGACCCACACCCGACACGGACGCCGCAACCGCTACCAGGTAGTTCGCGGCACGTACTTCCGTCATCCCGCCGAAGGCCACCGCGAGATCGCCGGACTGCTGGCCCTGTTCGCCGACCTCGCCCCCGACCTCGGCCGCCAGCCAGCGACCGCCACCGGTGATCATCATGATGAGCATCCGTGAACCCGCGCCGTCCCGCCTCCCGCACCCCTCCGCACCTTGTGCGCATCCCGGCCGCCAGGCCACCGCCCCCTCCCGTTGAGGAGGCGAGTCCAGTGCCCAACACCATCGGATCCACCCGGCATGAGTGCCCCGACCCCCTGCGCGTTGTCACTCCGCACCTGCGGATCACCACCACGAAGCTCCCCGGGACGGCCGTGATCGTCCGCCTCGACGGCGAAGCGGACCAGGAAGAGCGCCGCAAGCTGGACAACGCCCTCTCCCGCGCTCTCCAGGACCGCCCACCCCGGCTGGTCATCGACCTGGCCGGCCAGACCTTCTGCTACTCCGTGTGCCTCAATGCCCTCCTCGCCGCCCGTCTGGACGCGAGGGCCGCAGGGGTGGAAATGGTGCTGGCCGCCCCGCCGGCCCAGACCATGCGATTGCTGGAGATCACCGGCACCGACGAGCTCTTCACCGTCCGGAGCAGTGTGCGCGCCGCCCTGGCGGGCATCAGGGAGATCGGGTGAGGAGCTCCAGATGGACACTCCGTCTCGCTACGCGGTGACCCTTCCGGGTGTACCCGGCAGGCACGGTCCGCTCGAGGTCGTCGTCGTTCATGCCACGGACGAGGTGACCGCGGACGGGGCCCCGGTCTACGCGGACAAGGCCGGCACCTTCCGCGTAGAGATCATCGGGGAGACGGCCCGAGCGCTCGCCGAGCCGACCGGACAGGGACGGCACACCTGCCTGCACGCCACCCCGCTGCCCTGACCTCGCCGCAGTTTCGCTCCGGGCGTGGCCCGACCTGCCACCATGCTCGATTCCTGACCGGCGCAAACAGCCCGGAGCCATGAGGACACCGAGGATGAAGCCGTCCTCGTCGACGACGGGCCAGACCGCCAGGTGCTTGATCTGCATCGCGATCGCGGCCAGGGCCAGGGCCAGGGTCGGCCAGGCGAACGGGCCGCGCTGGTGCGAGGTGGCACTGATCGTGGTCCGCTCGGTGTACCAGGAGCGGGCCAGGAACGGGTGGATCCCGGTACGGGTGACCAGCCCCTCGCACCGGCCGTCGTGGTCGCGGACGAGCAGGTACTCGATGTCGGCGCCGCGGAAGATGTCATTGGCCTGCTCGACGGTGTTCTCGTCGGCTATCTGGTAGTCGCAGGGGTCCATGGCGTCGGCGACCGTGAGGCCGTGGCCGGGCCGTGCCGACTGCGGGGAGTGGGTGGTCACGGTGTTCACCGTTCCCGTCCCCGGCTGTCCGCTGGGGGCTGCCGGGCTGTCCTTCACCCAGAACGAAGCCGGAACGGGTACCGGAATGCGACATGCCCTGGATGTCTACGGCCCTACTCCCGTGGCGGGCGGCCCGGAGGAGACCGTTGCGGAGTAGCGTGGGAGACAACCGAGGACATTCCGCACACCGGCATCAGCGCCGACGTCGCCCTGGGTCGTAATGGGTCCCTCGTGGACCGGACGGGCGGCTTCGCATGATGCCGATTCCTTTCCCCATTTTTTCCTCTCCCGGGTCGTGGTCGGTGCCCGGTACCCCGCTGCTGCCGCGGCTGGAACTGGAGCCGACGATGTCGCGGGAGGGCGTCTTCGACGGCGCCTGGTGGCCGCGCTCGAACCACGTCCTCGCCGAACTGCCGGACCTGATCACCGCGCTCGGCGCCCACTTCGGGCGCATCGTCCGGGTCGGCCTCGACACCACGGCCTGGGATGGCGTGCCCCGGTCCGTCGCGGCGAACGGCCTGACAATCAGGATCAACTGGTTCGCCGGCAGCGATGCGACGATCAGCGTCACCCGGGGCTTCCAGGACCACTTCCTGCTGCTGGTGGTACCGCCCGGCACCGACCCGGTGACGGCCGCCTCGGCGATGGCCGGCGCCTCGGCGACCGGGAACCACACCCCGGCGGCAGAACTCCTGCTCGGCTGAGCGGTCCGGCACCGCCGCGTACCGAACGCCGGCCGAAGTCTTCTCCGCCGGGCTGCACGGCGCTCCCGCCGTGCAGCCCGGCTTCATGGCCGCTCGTCCAGGCGGGCGGCCGCACCGGCGTCGACCGAGATGGAAGTCCGGGGGCGCGCGACATTCGAGAGCGGCCTGGGGCCATCGGCGTCGCCCCCTTCCCAGAGGCGGATTCTTATCACCCGGGGGCCGGGAGCAGGCCGGGAGAGCGTGCGCACGAACACCTCCCGCAGGTGGTTGGCCGCCCGCTGGGGCGGCCCGTCGCACTCCAGCGGATTCTGCATGGGATTGCCGTCCTGCCGGGACCAGTGGCCTTCGTCGTCCTGCGTCTCCAGAACCCATCGGTAGTGCCGCATCCTGGCCTCCCGTGCCGACGATCCCGCCCGGGGACACGACGGTATGGGCGGGACGGAGCAACCGCGGCCGGTGGACTCCGCCCGGCTACCGCTGAGCAGCCGGGCAACCGCCGCCGACGGCCTGCGGTTCGCCCGGAACGGATCGCCGTCAGTACTCGGAGCCGCTTCGCAGGTAGGTGCCCACGACCTGGAGCCACGCCCCGGCGCTGAAGCACGCCTCGATCCGGTGCGGCGTGTCCTCGAAGACCCGCAGGACGCGCAGCGCGCCACTCGGATGCAGGTCGTACTCGAAGGTGGCCCCATCGGAGACGTCCTCGTACTGCAGGTCCAGCGGCCCCTTCGACGGCTCCGCCGGCGCCCGGGCGTCGACCGAGAGTTTCACGTAGACGGACATCTCCGCGTCCCGCCTTTCCTGTCTGCCCGAGGAGCCCGGCCCACGAGGCCGCCCCTCAGGACGCTTCGGCCGGTGGCTCGGGACCGATGCCGGTGGCGATGAGGATCTGCCGTGCCGAGTCGGTTCCGCCGGCCTCGACCGCGCGGGCCATCGCGGCCAGGGCCGCCTCCTGGCTCGCCTGCGGGGGGACGACGAGCAGGCTGAAGTGATCGCGGTCGCCCCGCGTGATGATCACGGTGTCGTCGCCGACCGGGTACCGGTCGATGTGCACCGACCGGCCGTCGACGACCAGGCGGGCCGGGACGTCGTCCCAGGCTTCCGTGTCCAGGCCGACGCTCAGGATGGGGCCGAGGTGTTCGGTCAACGCGCGGACCAGGCCGGGAAGTTCGGCGCTGATGTCCCGTGAATGTGGCCACCACGCGCCGTCGAGCGCACCTTCGCGTGACTGGGTGGTCTCCAGGCGCAACAGGACCGTCCCCGGCTTCGCGGCCTGCCGGAACCGGTCCGGCAGAAGCCCGTAGTGCGAAGCGCTGGTTTCGTCCGACATGGCTCGCCACCTGTCCGCGGGCGCGGGCCGAGCCAGCTGAGCGAGGGCCGACCCTCAGCGCGGCGGCTCGGGCCGCCCCGATATCCCCACGGTACTCCGCCCGCGCCGGACCGATCCGGCCGCTCAGGAGAGCCGCGGCGGGGGCGCGGGTGTCTCAGCGCCACTCGATCAGGAACAGGGTCGCGTCGTCACTCGTACGACCGCCCCGCTTCTCCTTCAGGACGTGGGAGAGAGCGCGCACCACGGCCCGCACCCCGGCCTGCGAGCGCTCGACGCGGTTGACCCAGTCGATGAGCTGTTCCTCCCCGAACTGATCCCCGCCGGCCTCACGCTCCTCGACCAGGCCGTCGGTGAAGCACAGGACCCGGTCACCGCGCCGCAGCACCCGCTCGCTGATCACCGGCTGCTCGCCTCCGAACCCGACCGGCAGGGTGGTGGCGCTCTCCAGCCTCTCGACGACGACGTGGTCGCGGATCAGCAACGGCTGAGGATGACCGGCGTTGACCCACTGCAGGTGGCCGGTCCCGGCGTCCAGGCGCATCATCTGCGCGGTGACGAAGTGGTCCGGCCCGAACTGCTCGGCGATGGCCCGGTCCATGAACGCGTAGATCTCGGCCAGTCCGATGTCGGCGCGCCGGGCGTGCCGGTACGCGCCGATGGCCACGGTCGCCATGGTCGCGGCGTCCAGCCCGTGGCCCATCGCGTCGATCGTGGCCACGTGCAGGAGGTCGTCGTTGAGCGCGTAGTCGAAGCTGTCGCCGGCCACCTGGTAGGCGGGTTCGAGGATGCCGGCCACGGCGACCCGGGGAACAGTCATCGACAGCGGTGGCAGCAGCGACCACTGGATCTCGGCGGCCACGCTCATCGGTTCGAGGCGCCGGGCCTGGAAGATCCGGTCGGTGTAGCCGCTCTTGGTGATCAGCAGATCGGCGACCAGGGCGGCGAGGCGCCGCAGCAGCAGCCGGTCGTCGTCGTCATCGACGGCGTCCAGCGTGAGGGCCAGTACCCCCATCTCGTCGCCGCCGTCCAGCAACGGCAGGTACACCCGCACCCCGTCGGCCTGCGGTTCCTCGACGGGGACACCGCGCAGGAAGGCCGCACCCGCGGGGGAGCCGTCGATCGGCACCGGCTCCCCGTCGGCCAACCCCCGCCCCGGAAGCGGCGCCAGCATCACCTGGCCGTAGTCCTGCAGCAGGAGCGCCGGGTCACGGCCGCCGAACCCGCGCACCGCGTCGGCGACCAGCGGGGCGATCAGCTGGGGCGGCAGCTCGCGGGACTGATCGAGCAGCGCGCCCAGCAGGCGTTCGCCGTGCCCCTCCGACCGGTCCGGTCCCGCTGCGCCGGACGGCTGCTCACCGCTCATCCTTGACTCACCGCCGACCTGCTCCTGTCGCGGGCACTCGGCCCCGGCTTGATCAACCCCACCAATCGGTGCAGTTCGCCGGGGGCAGGTCCTTCCATTACGCCCGACGGCAGTGCATTGCGCCCCCGGTCGCGCTCCTCCTCACGGTCGCCCGCCGGTACGACCGCCGGGCCGGGCGGAGCACAGCCTCCACCGTGGTTGCAGTTTCGGTTGCATTCAGCTCCGTCCGTTACCGTTCAGAGCTCTGACGACTGGACGCTCCGCCGCAGGTCAGGACACGTGTGGACCTTCCCGGACAATCGGACGAACATTTGGAAAGCGTGTTGGGGGCAACCCCTCACGAGTTCGAATCTCGTATCCTCCGCCTCTGCCCAGCTGGGCAGTTGAAGGCCCCGACCGGGTTCTTCGGTTCTAACGGTCCTCGCAACACCCGCGATCTGCGGGAGTTGCGAGGACCGTGGGCGTTGAGCGTGATCTTGCCGGGTTGCGGGAGCG
>NZ_JBSFGK010000185.1:0-6411 GCF_053596495.1 Kitasatospora sp. NPDC001683 | reverse complement strand
GCGCCGTCGTCACCGACCCGAAGTTCGGGGACGGACCGACTTCCCGCGCCGCGGCGTTTTCCGGCTGCGTCGGGTCAGATCTGGACGCCGAAGTCCTGGGCGATGCCCGCCAGGCCGGAGGCGTAGCCCTGGCCGACCGCGCGGAACTTCCACTCGCCGTTGTTGCGGTAGAGCTCACCGAAGATCATCGCGGTCTCGGTGGCGGCGTCCTCGGAGAGGTCGTAGCGGGCGATCTCGGCGCCGCCGGCCGCGTTCACCACGCGGATGTGGGCGTTGCGGACCTGGCCGAAGTTCTGGCCGCGGGCGACGCCGTCGTAGATGGTGACCGGGAAGGTGATCTTGGCGGCCTCGGCGGGCAGGCCGGCCAGGTTGACGTTGATCGACTCGTCGTCGCCCGCGCCCTCACCGGTGCGGTTGTCACCGGTGTGCACGACGGTGTTGTCCGGCGTGCTGGTGTTGTTGAAGAACACGAAGTGCGCGTTGGACAGCACCTTGCCGTCCGCGTTCAGGACGATCGCGCTGGCGTCGAGGTCGAATTCGGCGCCGGTCGTGGTGCGGACGTCCCAGCCCAGGCCGATGGTGACCGCGGACAGGCCCGGGGCCTCCTTGGTCAGCGAGACGTTGCCACCCTTGGAGAGGCTCACTGGCATGGCGATTGCAGTCCCTTCGTTCGCTTTTCCCGGGACAACGCGGTACTCGGGCGGCTTGGTTCCGTGGATCCCGTGAATTCTTCGCAGGGTGTCAAACCCGGGCAAAGGAAGGGCAATGCAGTGGTCAGGCCGGTCGGTTCCGGGGGTCAGACCCGGGGGAACCGGCCCTGCAGGGTCCAGATGTTCGGGTTGTCGGCCAGGTCGGGGTGCATGTCGAACAGGTCGGCCAGGGTGTCCTGGAGGAAGTCCCGGGCCTCGCGCCGCAGCTCGCTGTGCCGGACCACGGCGGGCGGCTCGTCCCGCAGCCAGGTCGCGGTGATCTCGACCCAGTTGAAGCGGCGGGCGAAGCGCAGCAGTTCGGTGTTCTGGGTGAAGTCGAGGTCGGCGGTCTGCACCCGGGCGGCCCGGGAGCCGTCCGGGTCGCGGTCGAGCTGCTCGACGATGTCGCACAGCGCCCACGCGAAGTCCAGCACCGGCACCCAGCCCCAGCGGGTGGAGAGTTCGGTGCCCTCGGCGTCCAGGTAGACGTCGCCGCAGAACAGGTCGTACCGCAGCGAGCGCACGGGGGCGGTGCGGTAGTCGGTCTGCGGGGGGTCGGGGAAGCGGTTGGAGAGGGAGTAGCCGAGCTCGATCACGTACGCCATTGTCGGGGCTCGGGGCGCGCGCGGGTAACCGGGGGCGGGGGGCTGGAAGGGCGCGCCGGTGCCGAAAGGGAGAAGCGAGGGAGTGCCGACCGTCGGTGCCGGGTCCTGAGTGCCCTGGAGGCGAGCGGGTGAGTCCCCGCCCCGAGCCGAGGTGCGCCGGTGCCGAAAGGGAGAAGCGAGGGAGTGACGCAGGAGCGAGGGAGTGCCGACCGTCGGCGCCGGGTCATGAGCGCCCTGGAGGCGAGCGGGCGAGTAACGGATAACCGGGTGACCGGGCGGGGCCCGCGCGGGATGATGGGCGCATGTCCGAGCCCATCCGCGTACGGGGGTCGGTGGTCGTCCCCGACGCCGAGCTCCTCTGGCGCTTCTCGCGTTCCTCCGGCCCCGGCGGCCAGCACGTCAACACCTCCGACTCCAAGGCCGAGCTGCGCTTCGACGTGGCCGCCTCGAAGGCGCTGCCCGAGGTGTGGCGCACGCGTGCCCTGGAGCGGCTGGCGCACCGGCTGGTGGACGGCCGGGTGCTGGTGGTACAGGCCTCGGAGTACCGCTCCCAGTGGCGCAACCGGGAGGCGGCCGCGGCCCGGCTGGCGGCGGTGCTGAGCGAGGCGTGCGCCCCGCCGCCGAAGGCCCGGCGGGCGACCCGGCCGAGCCGGGGGATGGTCCAGCGGCGGCTGGACAACAAGCGGCACCGCTCCGAGCTCAAGCAGGGGCGGCGGGCGCCGCGCGGCGAGTAGCCGGACCCGGCTGTGGGCCCGGAGCCGCGGATTCGGTTCAGCCCAGCGCGCGGTAGCCGCCGCGGAAGTAGAGCAGCGGGCGGCCGCCGGGGGCGGGGACGGCGGCCTCCAGGACGCGGCCGATCAGCAGTGTGTGGTCGCCCGCGGGTATCCGCTGTTCGGTGCGGCACTCGACGGTGGCCAGCGCGCCCTCGATCAGCGGGGCGCCGGAGTGCGCGCCGCGGCGGTGCTCGGTCTCCGCGAACAGCAGCCGGTCGCTGAGCCGGCCCTTCATGGCGAAGCGGGAGCCGAGCGTCTTCTGCCCCTCGGCGAGCACCGAGACCGCCCACGTGTCGTTCCGGGAGAGCACCTCGTCCATCCGTGAGTCCTCGCGCACCGAGATCAGCACCAGCGGCGGGTCCAGTGACACGGAGAGGAAGGACGTGGCGGTCATGCCGACGTCCTCGCCGTCCTCCTCGTCGTGGACGGTCACCAGGCTGACGCCGGCGGCGAGCTGGGAGAGTGCTGCCCGGAACTCGTCGGGCGTGGCCTGGGGGGCAGCTTCGGGCTGCGGGGACGGGTACACGTACCGCACGGTAGTCGTCGCTCGCCGGGAACGGCATCGGGCCGTGGTCGTAGGACCACCGGTACAGGTCCGTAGCCGCCGGGGTGCGCTCACTCCCAAGGGTGAAGCGGGGGGACGGGCGGGTGCAGCGGACTTCAGCGCGCGGCCGATGCGGTCGACCAGGAGAAATGTTCCGATAGCGCTTTGTGTCCAGTTATGGGAGGGATGAACTGATTAAGGGTGCATTAGTGTCGTGTGATTTAAGTCACAAGTGGTGGCCTATTGCTGACCGAGCGTGCCGAACGCTGTGCTCCCTGTGATTCAGTTCTTCTGGCAATCGGACGATAACCAATCAAGAACTATCCGAAGCAGCCGGGGAGCCCCCGCATGGAAGCCGAGTCGGAGCCGTACGTCCGTCTCGCGACCCTCCGCACCTTGCACCGGGTCGTGGCGGACCTCAACGCTGCCCGCAGCCTGGCGGGGACGCTGCAGGCCGTCGTCGAGGGCGCGGTGCACGGGCTCGGCTTCGACGCCGCCGCGGTCAGCCTGGTCCGGCCGGACGGCGACCTCGTGGTGGCGGCCGTCTGGGAGCTGGAGGAGAGCCCGATGGGCGGGCCCTCGGTGCTGCTCGGCCAGGTCGGCTCACGGGAGTCCTGGGACCGGCTGCTCGGCGTCAGCGACCACTGGGGCACCCTGCGCTTCCTGCCGTACGACCGTGGCTGGGCCGTCGCCAGCGACATCCCGCGCTGGATCGGGGACGGCCCGCTGCCCGTCTACGCCAACGACTGGCACCCCGCCGACGGGCTGCTCGCCCCGATGTACAGCGCCGGCGGCGACCTGCTCGGCGTCCTCTCGGTGGACCGCCCGCGCAGCGGCAAGCGGCCCGGGGCGTGGACCCGGGAGGCGCTGGAGATGTTCTCGCTGCAGGCCTCCATCGCCATCGGCAACGCCCGGCTGCGGGCCGAGATGCAGCGGGCGCTGGCCCGGCTGGAGAAGGAGCAGCAGGCACTGCGGGCCAGCGAGGAAAGCTTCCGGCAGGCCTTCGAGTACGCGCCCAGCGGGATGGCCATCACCGAACTGCACGGCGCCGGGCGCGGCCAGCTGACCAGGGTCAACGACGCGCTCTGTCGCCTGCTCGGCCGCCCCCGCGCGGTGCTGCGCCAGCAGAGCTTCGCGGATCTGGTCCACCCCGAGGACCGGGCCCTGTTGGAACGCACCAGCGCCGAGAGCGGCCGGGCGGAACTGCGGCTGTCCCGGCGGGACGGCGGCTACCAGTGGGTCTGCCTGCGCAACTCGATCGTGGCGGACGCGGCCGAGGGCCCGAGCTTCCTGCTCACCCACGTCGAGGACATCGAGGACCGCAAGCGCCACGAACTCCAGCTCGCCCACCGGGCCAGCCACGACGCGCTCACCGGCCTGCCCAACGGCGCCGAGCTCAGGGCCCGGCTGGCCCGCCGGCTCTGCGCCGAGCCCCAGCCGGTCGGCGCCGCCGCCAAGCCCGGCGAGGCCGGCTACCCGCAGCCGTACGGCTACCCGGCCGACTCGTACAGCGCGCACACCGCGTACGAGGGCCTGGAGGGCGGGGACCCGTACACCGGGCCGGTGCACGGCTACGGGCCGGTCGAGGGCGGCCCGCCGCCCGGGCTCGGCGCGGGCTACGGGGAGCACGTGCACGCCGTGGTCCCGGCCGAGTACGGGCCGGCCGGCGACGCCTGGTCAGCGCCGTTCCGCCCCGGCCCGGCGGCGCCCACGGACAAGGGGCTCGCGGTGATCTTCTGCGACCTGGACGGCTTCAAGTCGATCAACGACCGGTTCGGCCACAACGCGGGCGACGCGGTGCTGGTCGAGGTCGCCCGGCGGCTGAGCGGGGCG
Organism: Kitasatospora sp. NPDC001683; assembly: GCF_053596495.1. Classification (NCBI taxonomy): domain Bacteria; kingdom Bacillati; phylum Actinomycetota; class Actinomycetes; order Kitasatosporales; family Streptomycetaceae; genus Kitasatospora; species Kitasatospora sp. NPDC001683. The sequence continues at coordinate 1,967 of NZ_JBSFGK010000185.1, read as the reverse complement.
GTCCGGGACGGCGACACGGTGGCCCGGCTGGGCGGCGACGAGTTCGTGGTGCTGGCCGACGGGATCGGCCGCGAGGAGGCCAAGGACCTCGCCCACCGGCTGCGCAACGCGATCATCCCGCCGATGCGGATCGACGGGCGGGCGATGCGGGTCGGGGTGAGCCTCGGGATCGGCTGGGCCGGCTGCGGGATGAGCACCGAGGAGGTGCTGCACACCGCGGACGAGCGGATGTACGACGAGAAGCGGGCCCGGGGCGGCGCGGTGCGCGGGGCCCGGGGCGAGCGCTCGCACCGGCGGGCGGGCTGACGGCGCACCGGCTGACGGCGCACCGGCGGGCGGGTTGACGGCGGACGCCGGTGGGTGGCGGGTCGGTCGGGTGCCGACCGTTCCGGGGCCGCACAGGTTACCCACGGGTTGTCAAGGGTTCTTTTCCGGCGGTCAGGTACGACAGGTAGGGTGCCCGGTACGACAGCGTCCATGATCTGCGCCGCCCGCAGCGCGGCGGCGCGCACCGGATGGGGGAACAGACCACCGTGACGACCGCCGGCGACAACGGAGTGCCCGAGGGCCAGGGGGGCGGTGCCCCGCAGGACGACGACCCGTTCGGCTACCTCTACCGCCCGGCCGACGGCTCCACCGGACAGCCGGCCGAGCCGCAGCAGGGAGTCCCCCGCACGCCGTACAGCCGGCCGATGGAGGTCGGTCGGGCGCAGTACGGCCCGCCGCGCACCCAGCAGCCGTACGGCCAGCCAGGCATGGCGCAGCCGCCGTACGGTCAGCCGGGGATGCCGCCGCAGGGCCAGTACGGCCAGCCGGGCGTTCCGCCGCAGCACGTCGAGTACGGCGTGCCCACCCAGCAGTCCCGCTACGCCGAGCACTCCCGGCCGCAGCCGGGGGACGAGCGGCCGAGCAGCGGCCGGAGCAAGGGCGCGGTGATCGGCGCGGTGGCCGTGGTCGCGGCGATCGCGATCGGCGCCGGGATCGCGCTCTCCACCGGGGATCCGGACGGCAACAAGGACGCCAAGGGCGGCACCACGACCACCGCCCCGCCGGCCCCCAGCACCCCGGCGACCAGCGCCACCAGCGGGACGCCCTCCCCGACGGCGAGTGCCACCGCCACCAACGGGCCGTCGACGGTGGACGCCGGGCAGCTGCAGGGCCAGAACGCGCCGTCGGGCAACAGCGTCAAGGGCGCCAAGTCCGCCGACGGCAGCTACCTGACGCTCCAGCAGGGCGGCTCGGTGACCTGGAGCGGCCAGATCGCCACGGCCGGGACGTACAAGCTGACGGTGCACTACAACAACGCCGGCGGGGACGTGAAGGGCGCGGCCGCGGTCAACGGCAAGGACTGGCCGAGTGGGCTGACGTACAAGAACTACTCGCCCGGCAAGGACCCGGCGTCGTCCTGGTACACCACCTGGATACTCCCGCAGTTCCAGGCCGGGGCGAACTCGGTCACCTTCACGGTGCCCTCCGGGCCGATCCTGATCGACCAGGTCACCATCGAGCCGAGCAGCTGAGGCCGGCCCAAGGTGTGAACGGCCGCCCGTCCCCGGTGGGGGCGGGCGGCCGTCGTGTTGCGGTCAGACCGACTTGACGGTTGGGAACCTGTCGCCGCCGAGGACCCAGCGGCCCTGGCGCATCACGGCGACCAGGTCGTAGCCGGTGGAGTCGACCACGACCAGGTCGGCGAGCTTGCCGGCCTCCAGGGTGCCGATGGAGTCGGCGAGGCCGAGCAGCCGGGCCGGGGTGGTGGAGAGCGACTCGACGGCCTGGCCGAAGGTCAGGCCGTTGACGGTGACCGAGCGCTTGAACGCCACGTCCAGGGTGAGGGTGGAGCCGGCGATCGCGCCGCCCTCGACCAGCCGGGCCACGCCGTCCTTGACCTCGACCTGGAGCGGGCCGAGTGGGTAGCGGCCGTCGCCCATGCCGGCGGCGCCCATGGCGTCGGTGATCAGGGCGACGCG
>NZ_JBSFGK010000184.1:0-6474 GCF_053596495.1 Kitasatospora sp. NPDC001683 | reverse complement strand
TGGGGCGGATCTCGCGTGGCGGGATGCTGCCGTTGTCCACGCGGGAGGGTCTCGCGCTCTTCGATGCCGGCCTCACCCACGACCACCCCGTGCTGTACCCGATGCGCCTGGACCGCGCCGCGCTGCGCACCGCGGGCGAACTGCCGCCCGTCCTGCGCGCCCTGGTGACGGCCCCGGTCCGGAGGAACACGGCTGCGCCGGCCGGGACCGGCTCGACCGACGGCGACCGACTCGCCCGGAGCCTCGCCAACCTGCCCGAGGCCCAGCAGGAGCGGGTGCTGCTCGACCTGGTGGCCACCGAGGTGGCGACCGTGCTCGGTCTGGCGGCGAACGAACCGCTCGACCCCACCCAGGTGTTCAAGGACCTCGGCTTCGACTCCCTCACCGCCGTCGAGCTGCGCAACCGGCTCGGTGCCGCCACCGGACTGCGCCTGCCCGCGACCCTCGCCTTCGACCAGCCCAGCCCGTCGGCCCTCGCCGGCTACCTCCGGACCCGACTGCTCGAAGGCCGGACCGCACTCCCGACGGCGGGCGCGACCACGGCCGCGCCGATCGACGAGCCGATCGCCATCGTCGGCATGAGCTGCCGCTTCCCCGGCGGGGTCCGCAACCCCGAGGACCTCTGGGACCTCGTGGCGAACGGCGGAGACGCGATCAGCGCCTTCCCCGACGACCGCGGCTGGGACCTGGACGCACTGTTCGACCCGGACCCCGAGCGCCAGGGAACCTCGTACGTCCGTGAGGGCGGATTCCTCGACGGAGCAGCCGACTTCGATCCGGTCTTCTTCGGGATCTCGCCGCGTGAGGCCCTCGCCATGGACCCGCAGCAGCGGCTCCTCCTGGAGTCCGCGTGGGAGACCTTCGAGCGGGCCGGGATCGCACCGGCCTCGGTCCGGGGCAGCCAGACCGGCGTCTTCACGGGCGTGATGTACCACGACTACGTCAACCTGGTGCAGGACCAGGAGGGCCTGGAGGGCTACGCCGGCAACGGCAGCGCGGGCAGCATCGCCTCGGGCCGGATCGCCTACAGCCTCGGCCTCGAAGGACCGGCCGTGACGATCGACACCGCCTGCTCCTCGTCGCTCGTCGCGATGCACCTGGCGAGCCAGGCGCTGCGCGAGGGCGAATGCTCGCTGGCGCTCGCCGGCGGCGTGACCGTGATGTCCAGCCCGAACACCTTCATCGAGTTCTCCCGTCAGCGCGGTCTCGCCGCCGACGGCCGCTGCAAGCCGTTCGCCGCCGGCGCCGACGGCACCTCCTGGTCCGAGGGAATCGGACTGGTGCTGCTGGAGCGGCTCTCGGACGCGCGGCGCAACGGCCACCAGGTGCTGGCCGTGATCCGTGGCTCCGCGGTCAACCAGGACGGCGCCTCGAACGGGATGACCGCGCCCAACGGCCCCTCCCAGCAGCGGGTCATCACCATGGCGCTCCAGAAGTCGCGGCTGGCGGCCGACGAGGTCGACGCGGTGGAGGCGCACGGGACCGGCACCACCCTGGGTGACCCGATCGAGGCGCAGGCGCTGCTCGCCACGTACGGGCAGGGGCGTTCCGCGGACCGTCCGCTGTGGCTGGGGTCGGTGAAGTCCAACCTGGGGCACACCCAGGCGGCCGCCGGTGTGGCGGGTGTGATCAAGATGGTGCAGGCGATGCGGCACGGTGTGCTGCCTCGGACCCTCCACGTGGACGCGCCGTCGCCGCACGTGGACTGGTCGGCGGGCGAGGTCTCGCTGCTGATCGAGGACCGGGAGTGGCCGGAGACGGGGCGTCCGCGTCGGGCGGGTGTGTCCTCCTTCGGCATCAGCGGGACCAACGCCCACGTCATCCTCGAACAGGCCCCGCAGAGTGCCGAGTCGGCTGCTCCGGCGAGCTCGGCGGCGGTTCCGCCGGTCTCCGTGCTCTCCGCGCGCAACGATGCCGCGCTCCGGGACCAGGCCGCGCGACTGGCCGTCCACGTCTGTGCGGACGGCTCCCTGACCGTGGCCGAGGTGGCCCGCTCGCTCGCGACCACCCGGTCCCCGCTCGCCCGCCGTGCGGCGGTGGTGGCGGCGGACCGTGAGGGGCTGTTGCGGGGGCTTGAGGCCCTGGCGGAGGGTCGCCAGGCCAAGGAGTTGGTGGATGCCGCTGCTGTCGGCGGCAAGACGGCGTTCCTGTTCACCGGTCAGGGTTCCCAGAAGCCAGGAATGGGCCGGGAGTTGTACGAGGCCTTCCCGGCGTATGCCAGCGCCTTCGATGCCGTGTGTGCGGAGCTGGACAGGCACCTGGACGGTTCGGTCCGGGAAGTGGTGTTCGGCGACGACGCCGAGCTGCTGAACCGGACCGTGTGGGCGCAGGCTGGGCTGTTCGCGCTGGAGGTGGCGCTGTTCCGCCTCCTTGAGTCGTGGGGTGTGAGCCCGGACCTCCTGCTCGGCCACTCGATCGGTGAAGTGGCGGCCGCGCATGTGGCGGGGGTGTTCTCGCTGGAGGACGCCGCTGCGCTGGTGGCGGCGCGTGGTCGGTTGATGCAGGCACTGCCCGCCGGGGGCGCGATGCTCGCGGTGGCGGTCGATCAGCAGACCGCTGTGGAGCTCCTCGCGGGCTGTGAGGGGCTGGTCGATGTCGCGGCGGTCAACGGTCCGCGTTCGGTGGTGCTTTCGGGCGACGCTGGGGCGATCGAGAAGGTCGAGCAGAAGGCAAGGGCGGCCGGCCACCGGGTCAAGCGCCTTTCCGTCAGCCACGCCTTCCACTCGCCGCTGATGGAGCCGATGCTCGCGGAGTTCGGCACGGTCGTCCGCGCTCTCAAGGCGGACGAGCCCCGGATCCCGGTCGTCTCCAACGTGACCGGCGCACTCGCCACCGCCGAGGAGCTGACCAGCCCCGACTACTGGGTGCGACACGTCCGCCAGGCCGTGCTATTCCACGACGGTGTGCGCACCGCCTCCCAGTTGGGTGCGACCCGCTTCGTCGAGCTGGGCCCGGACGGCGTCCTGACCGCCCTCGCCCAGGACTGCCTCACCGACACCGCCACCCACGCCTTCACCTCCCTCCTGCGCCGCGACCGCCCCGAGGACCAGGCCGTCGCCGCGGCCCTGGGCGCCCTGCACTGCTGGGGCACCGTCCCCGACTGGCAAGCCGTGTACGGGGGTTCGGGCGCGCGCCGAGTCGACCTGCCCACGTACGCCTTCCAGCGTCAGCGCTACTGGCCCGACGCCGTCCCGACCGAGCCGCACCGGACGCCGTCGCACCAGCAGGCCGTCCCGGAGGAGAACGCCGCCGCTCCGGCCTCGACGCACGGCTTCGACTCGGCCGAGGACGCTGGTCGCGCCCTGCTCGACCTGGTCCGGGAGACCGTCGTCGCCGTGCTCGGGCACGACGCGCAGGAGACCGAGGACGCCGAACGCGCCTTCCGTGACCTCGGCTTCGACTCCATGACGGCCGTCGAGTTCCGCAACCGGCTGAACCGGGCGACCGGGCTGAGCCTGCCCACGACCCTGGTCTTCGACCACCCCACCCCCGCCGCACTGGTCCGGCACCTGCGGGCCGAACTGCTCGGGGGAGACGACCGGACGCAGGTCGCACACCGCACGGTCGGCAGCGACGAACCGATCGCGATCATCGGCATGGCCTGTCGCTTCCCGGGCGGGGCGAACTCCCCGGAGGAGCTGTGGCGGCTGGTCGAGGGCGAGGTCGACGCCATCACGCCGTTCCCGGCCGACCGGGGATGGAACCTCGACGCCCTCCACGACCCCGACGCCGACCGGATCGGCACGACCTACACCCGGGGCGGTGGATTCCTGCACGACGCGGCCGAGTTCGACGCCGGCTTCTTCGGGATCTCGCCGCGCGAGGCGCTGGCCATGGACCCGCAGCAGCGGCTCCTGCTCGAAACGAGCTGGGAGGCCTTCGAGCGGGCCGGGGTGACGCCCGAGTCGGTCCGCGGCAGCGGTACCGGCGTGTTCGTCGGCACCAACGGCCAGGACTACACGGCGCTCGTCTCGGCGTCCGCGGAGAACCTGGAGGGGTACCTCGGCACGGGTGGTGCCGGGAGCGTCGCCTCCGGCCGGATCGCGTACACGCTGGGCCTCGAAGGACCGGCGCTGACGGTGGACACCGCCTGTTCCTCGTCGCTGGTCGCGCTGCACCTGGCCGCCGAGGCACTGCGGCGCGGTGAGTGCTCGCTCGCGCTGGCCGGCGGGGTGACCGTCATGTCCACCCCGGTGTCCTTCATCGAGTTCTCCCGGCAGCGCGGGCTGGCCCCGGACGGCCGCTGCAAGCCGTTCGCCGCCGCGGCCGACGGCACGGGCTGGTCGGAGGGCGCGGGCATGCTGCTCGTGGAGCGGCTGTCGGACGCGCGGCGCAACGGGCACCGGGTGCTGGCCGTGATCCGTGGCTCGGCCGTCAACCAGGACGGCGCGTCGAACGGTCTGACGGCGCCCAACGGCCCGTCCCAGCAGCGGGTGATCCGCCAGGCCCTCGCCAACGCGGGTCTGACCGGCGCCGACGTCGACGCCGTGGAGGCGCACGGCACGGGCACGGCCCTCGGCGACCCGATCGAGGCGCAGGCGCTGCTCGCCACCTACGGCCGGGAGCGCCCCGAGGACCGTCCGCTGTGGCTCGGTTCGATCAAGTCCAACATCGGGCACACCCAGGCCGCGGCCGGCGTGGCGGGCGTCATCAAGACGGTCATGGCGATGCGAAACGGCGTGCTGCCGAGGTCGCTGAACCTGGACGAGCCGACTCCGCACGTCGACTGGACCTCCGGCGGCGTTGCGCTGCTGACGGAACGCCGGGAGTGGCCGGAGTGGGGCCGGCCGCGGCGAGCCGCCGTGTCCTCGTTCGGCATGAGCGGCACCAACGCGCACCTCGTGCTCGAACAGGCCCCGACGGAGGCCGAGATGGCCCCGGTCGCGCTGCCGTCCACCACCCCGGTGGTGTGGCCGCTGTCGGCCAAGTCGGAGGAGGCGCTGCGCGCCCAGGCCGAGCGGCTGGGCGAGTACCTCGCCTCCCGCCCGGACGCGGACCTGGTCGCGGTCGGGCGCGAGCTCGCGGTGGCCCGTACGGCCTTCGCCCGCCGCGCCGTGCTGACCGCTGCGGACCGCGCGGAGCTCCTCGGCGCGTTGGAGGCTCTGGCGGGCGGTGCGGGGGAGATCCTGCTCGCCCGGGAGAGCACGAGGACGGTGTTCCTGTTCACGGGGCAGGGTTCCCAGCGGTTGGGGATGGGCCGGGAGTTGTACGGGGCGTTTCCGGTGTTCGCGGGCGCGTTCGACGCGGTGTGTGCGGAGCTGGACGGGCATCTGGACGGTTCGGTCCGCGACGTGGTCTTCGGTGACGATGCCGAGTTGCTGAATCGGACGGTGTGGGCGCAGGCGGGGCTGTTCGCGCTGGAGGTGGCGCTGTTCCGCCTCCTTGAGTCGTGGGGTGTGAGCCCGGACCTCCTGCTCGGCCACTCGATCGGTGAAGTGGCGGCCGCGCATGTGGCGGGGGTGTTCTCGCTGGAGGACGCCGCTGCGCTGGTGGCGGCGCGTGGTCGCCTGATGCAGGCACTGCCTGCGGGCGGCGCGATGCTCGCCGTCGGGGTGCCGGTCGAGGAGGCGGGGGAGCTGCTCGCCGGGTTCGCCGGCCGGGTGGATGTCGCTGCGGTCAACGGTCCGCAGTCGGTGGTGCTTTCGGGTGAGGCCGGGGCGATCGGGGAGATCGAGCAGGCGGCACTGGCGGCCGGCCACCGGGCCAAGCGCCTGTCGGTGAGTCACGCCTTCCACTCGCCGCTGATGGAGCCGATGCTGGCCGAGTTCGGTACGGTCGTCAGCGCTCTGGCGGCGGCTGAGCCGAGGATCCCGGTCGTCTCCAACGTGACCGGCGCACTCGCCACCGTCGAGGAGCTGACCAGCCCCGACTACTGGGTGCGGCACGTCCGCCAGGCCGTGCTGTTCCACGACGGCGTGCGCACCGCAGCTGAACTGGGTGCGACCCGCTTCGTCGAGCTCGGCCCCGACGGCGTGCTCTCCGCGATGGTGCAGGGCATCCTCGTCGGCCCCGAGACCGGAGCGAAGCCCGAGACCGTGACGATTCCGCTGCTGCGCAGGGGCCGGCCCGAGCCGCGGAGCCTGTTCGACGCGCTCGGACGGGCGCACGCCACCGGTGTCCCGGTCGACCTGTCGGCGCTCCTCGGAACGACCGCCGCCTCCGCAGCCGACCTGCCGACCTACGCCTTCCAGCGTGAGCGGTACTGGCCGACGCCGGCCGAGCGGGCCGAGCTGCCCGCGTGGCTGGGCGGCGCCGCGGGCGCGTCCAAGCTGAACGAACTGCTGTACCGCGTCACTTGGGCGCCGCTCGCCGGCCGGGTTCCGGCTGTGCTGTCGGGGCGGTGGTTGGTGGTGTCGGTGGACGGGTGTGCCGATGTGGTGGGCGCGTTGGTCGCGGCGGGTGCCGAGGTCGTGGAGTGTGCGGCGGGGGAGGTGTCGCAGCGGGCGCTGGTGGGTGAGCGGTTGAGTGGTGTGG
>NZ_JBSFGK010000183.1:0-7058 GCF_053596495.1 Kitasatospora sp. NPDC001683 | reverse complement strand
CGCCGGCCCCCCCGGGGGCGGCCCCCCCCCCCCCCCCCCCCCCCCCCGGGCGCCCCGCGCCGGTGCCGAAAGGGAGGAGCAACAAGCGAGGAACGAGCGCCGGAGCGCCGACCGTCGGCACCGGGTCAGAGCGCCCCGGAGGCGAGCGGGTGAGTCACAGCAGCTGCGCCCCGTCGCGCTGGGCGGAGCAGCTGCGGCGGAAGGCGCAGCGGTCGCAGCCGCCGCCGGTCTGCGGGACGAAGCGTTCGGCGAGGACCTTGCCGGCGGCTTCGGCGAGCAGGTTCTCGATCCACGGTTCGCCCTCGGGCGGCTCCTGCCGCTGCACCTTGGGGGTGTCCGGGGCGGCCTTGGCGGCGGCCTCGCGCAGGTGGACGAGTTCGGCGCCGCCGGTGGCCGGAGGCCGTTCGGTGAAGCCGGGCAGCTCGTTGAGGGCGCCGGCCCGCACGGCGAGCTGGTAGACGGCGAGCTGCTTGTGGTCGGGCAGCGACTTGTCGGTGGGTATCTGCTTGCCGGTCTTGAAGTCGACCACGTAGGCGCGTCCGGCGTGGTCCTTCTCGACCCGGTCCATGGAGCCGCGGATGCGCACCGAGACGCCGCCGACGTCGAGGGTGACGTCGAAGCCGTGTTCGGTGGCGACGACGTCGCGGCCGCGTTCCAGGACGTGCCAGTTGAGGAAGCGTTCCAGGGCGGCGCGGGCCTCGGTCTTCTCCTGCTGGGACTTCCAGGGGGCGTCGAAGGCGAGGGCGTCCCAGACGGTGTCCAGGCGGGCCATGAGGACGGCGAGGTCGGCGGGGGTGCGGCCGGAGCCGACCTCGTCGGCGAGGGCGTGCACCACGTTGCCGAAGCCCTGGGCGGCGGTGCCGACGCCGCGGGCCCTGACCTCCTTGTCCAGGAACCACTGCAGCGAGCAGTTCTCCAACTGCTCCAGGCCGCTGCCGGACAGCCGGACGGGCGCGTCGGCGCTGCGCAGCGGTTCGGGGGCGGCGGTGGGGTCCTCCAGGCCCCACCAGCGGTCGGGGTGGGCGGCGGGCACCAGCGGCAGCCCGTCCTGGTCGGTGGCGGCGGCGAGGACGGCGAGGCGTTCGGCGGCGGCGCGGCGCAGTTCGGGCGAGCGGGCGGGATCGACGGTGACGGCGCGCAGTTCGGCGACCAGGGCGGCCACCGACAGCGGGCGGCGCGGGCGGTGGGTGACGTCCTCGACGGTGACCGGCGGGGTGCGGCGCACCGTCTTGCCGGTGCGCGGGTCGACGTCCTCGCGGTAGAGCTCGCGCAGGAAGCGGGAGGGTTCGTCGCCGTCGTCGGCGGGTGCCTTGACGGCGGTGACGATCAGCCGTTCCTTGGCGCGGGTGGCGGCGACGTAGAAGAGGCGGCGTTCCTCGCCGAGCAGGGCGGCCGGGGAGAGCGGTTCGGCGAGGCCGTCGCGGCCGATCCGGTCGGCCTCCAGCAGGGAGCCGCGGCGGCGCAGGTCGGGCCAGAGGCCGTCCTGGACGCCGGCGACGACGACCAGGCGCCACTCCAGGCCCTTGGAGCGGTGGGCGGTCATCAGCCGGACCGCTTCGGGGCGGACGGTGCGGACGGTGAGGGTGTCGGCGGCGATGTCCTGGGCTTCGAGTTCGGCGAGCAGGTCGAGGGCGCCGCGGTGGCCGGTGACCTGTTCCTCGGCGCGGGCGGCGGTCTCGAACAGGGCGCACAGCGCGTCCAGGTCGCGATCGGCGTTGCGGCCGGCGGCGCCGCCGCGCAGGGCGGCCCGCTCGAGGCGTTCGCGCCAGCGGCGGCTGCCGTCCCACAGTTCCCAGAGCGCCTCCTCGGCGGTGCAGCCGCCGGCCAGCAGTTCGCGGACCTTGCGCAGCAGGGTGCCGAGGTCGCGGGCGCGGCGGGCGGTCGCCGGGTCGAGGGCGATCAGGCGTTCGGGTTCGGCGAGGGCCTCGCGGATCAGGTCGCCGGCCGGGCGCGGGGCGGCGGCGGGGCGGCCGTCGGCGCGCAGGGCGGCGCGTTCCTCCTCGCGCAGGGCCCGGCCGAGGCGCCGCAGGTCGGAGCCGTCGAGGCCGCCGAGCGGGCCGGTCAGCAGGGCGTGGGCCAGGTCGTTGGTGAGCGGGTCGGGGCTGTCCGGGTCGCCGTGCTTGTCGCGGGCGGCCTGCTCGGCGCAGACCCGCAGGGCGAGCAGCAGCTGGGCGACGGCGGGTTCCTCGCGCAGCGGCAGGTCGTCGCCGTCGATCTCCAGCGGGACGCCGGCCGCGCCGAGCGCCCGTCGCACGCCGGGGATGGAGCGGGCGCCGGCCCGGACCAGGACGGCCATCTCACCCCAGGGCACGCCGTCCTCCAGGTGGGCGCGGCGCAGCAGGTCGGCGATCGAGTCGAGTTCGGCGCCGGGGGTGGGGTAGGTGTAGACCTCGACCCGGCCGCCTTCGCGGGAGGGCAGCAGGGCGCGGTGCTGGGCGAGTTTGTCGGCGGGCAGCCGGCCCATCGGCATCCGGCGGGCGAGTTCGCGGGAGGCGGCGAGCAGGACGGCGCCGGAGCGGCGGGAGACCCGCAGCACCTTGACCTCGGCGGGGCTGCCGTCGGCCTGCCGGAAGGCCTGGGGGAAGTCGAGGATGCCGTTGATGTCGGCGCCGCGGAAGGCGTAGATCGACTGGTCGGGGTCGCCGACGGCGACCAGGTCGCGTCCGCCGCCGGCGAGCTGGCGCAGCAGCCGGACCTGGGAGGGGTCGGTGTCCTGGTATTCGTCGACGAAGACGACCTGGTAGCGCTCGCGCAGGCGTTCGCCGACCTCGGGGCGTTCGGCGAGCAGGACGGCGCGGTGGACGAGTTCGGCGTAGTCGAGGACGCCGCGCAGGTCGAGCACGTCGAGGTAGTCGGCGAGGAAGCGCGCGGCGGCGGCCCAGTCGGGCCGCTGGACGCCCTGGGCGAAGCGCTCGAGTTCGGCTTCGCCGAGGCCGAGTTCGCGGCTGCGGGCGAGGACGGCACGGACTTCGTCGGCGAAGCCGCGGGTGGTCAGGCAGGCGCGCAGGTCGAGCGGCCACTGGATCCGGGTACCCGCGGCGGAGCCTCCCCCAGCCTCCGGCCGGGGGTGCCCCCAGATCGACTCCGTGTGCTTGGCGTCCTCGGCGCCGCCGGCCAGCAGTTCACGGACCATGACGTCCTGTTCGGGGCCGGAGAGCAGCCGCAGCGGTTCGGCGTAGTCCTGCGGGTCCTGGTGGGCGCGCAGCAGGGCGTAGCAGAAGGAGTGGAAGGTGGTGGCCTGCGGGGCCGCGGCGGAGCTGCCGAGCCGGCCGGACATCCGGTCGCGCAGTTCCATGGCGGCCTTGCGGCTGAAGGTGAGGACGAGGATCCGCTCGGGGTCGGTGCCGTCCTGGATCCGCCGGGCGACCGCCTCGACCAGGGTGGTGGTCTTGCCCGTGCCCGGGCCGGCGAGGACGAGCAGCGGGCCGCCGGTGTGCTCGACCACGGCGCGCTGGTACTCGTCCAGCACGGGCGGGTCGGGCTGGACGAGCGGGCTGCGCACGAGCCGGTAGGGGGAACTCACGCGCCCGCCTCGCTGCGCTCGGCAGGGGCGTTCGCCCACACGCGCCGTTCGATGGCTCGCTCGCTGCGCTCGCTCACGCGCCGTTCGATGATTCGCTCGCTGCGCTCGCTCACGGACTTTCCTGGGTGGTGCGGAGGGGCATGGCCGGAGCGGGCCCGCCGGGGCCCGCCCGCATCGAGCCTACGATCCTGCCCCGTCAATCCGGCCGGTGCGCGGCGTTCGGTGAAATCTCCTGCCCGTCCCAGCGGGCCCGCCGCAGGTCGACCCGGGGCGGGTCGGCGAGTTCGCGCAGCGGGGTGCCCTCCTCGCTGTAGTGGGCGAGGGCGCGGTGTTCGTGCCCGGGCAGGAAGCGGCCGTCCGCGCGGATCACCCGCCACCAGGGCACCGCGCCGCCGTAGCGGGCCATCACCCTCCCGACCTGCCGGGGCCCGCCCTGGCCGAGGTACTCGGCGACGTCGCCGTAGGTCATCACCCGGCCGGGTGGAATCCGCTCGGTCAGGTCGAGCACCAGTTCGGCGAACGGCGGTAGGGCGTCCGGGACGCCGTCGTCTGTTACGTCCGTCACCTGCGGCATTCTTCCTTACAGGGACGCGTGCGCGGCCCCGTACGAACGATCCGCCGCGCCCGATCCGGCCCCTGTCCAGCACGGGGGGTCGGGGCATGCCACCATCTTCGGGGCGGTGAGTGGTGATACGAGGACAAGACCAGATGACCGGGACGGCTGACGTGGGTGTGGACAGGGACTCCGACGAGTCCGGCTCCGCCGTGCCCCCGGCTCCCGGTGACGAGTCCGAAGGGCGGCCCGAGAGCGGGCCGCCGCCGGAAGTCTCCCTGATCAAGGACCGGACGATCAAGACCCCCACGCCCGAGAAGGCCCCCGAGTCGCAGCCACGGCCTACCGTCCCGGCGCCGCCGGGCCCGCGCGCCGAGTACCACGAACCCCTGGACGACGCCCCGCACCTGGACGTCGACGAGCCGCTGCTCGCCGCCCGCGCGCACCGCCCGTCCGACCTGATCCGCTTCCTGGCCGGGGTCCTCGGGATAGTCGCCGTCTTCGTCCTGGCCGGCATCGCCACCTCGACCACCAGCGGCATCGAGCAGGACATCGCCACCAACGCGCCGCACTTCTCCGCGGTGCTGTCCACCATCACCGGCCTGATCTCCAGCGTCGCGGTGCTCGCCGTGCCGCTGGCCTTCGCCGTCGAGCGGCTGATCAAACGCGACGGCCTGCGGGTCGCCGACGGCGTGCTCGCCTCGGTGCTCGCGTACGGGGTCTCGCTGGGCATCGACTGGTGGGTGGCCGAGGGCGCCTCCGAGCACCTGCGGGAGGCACTGACCCGGCTGCCGCTGGACAGCAACGGCACCCTCACCGACCCGGTGCACGGCTACCTCGCCCCGGTGATCGCCTACATGACCGCCGTCGGCATGTCGAGCAGACCGCGCTGGCGGGTGGCCCTGTGGGTGGTGGTGGTCTTCAGCGGGGTCACCGAGCTGCTCGGCGGCTACACCACCCCGCTGTCGCTGATGCTCACCGTGCTGATCGGCTGGTCCGTCGCCTACGGCACGCTGTACGCGATCGGCTCCCCCAACATCCGGCCCACCGGCCAGCACCTGATGATCGGCCTGCGCAAGGTCGGTTTCACCCCGGACGGCGCCCACCGCGCCCCGGACGCCCCCGGCGGCACCCGCCGCTACTACGTCACCCAGCAGGACGGCCCGCCGCTGGACGTCCACATCATCGACCGCGAGCAGCAGGCCTCCGGCTTCTTCTACCGGGCCTGGCGGCGGCTGCGGCTGCGTTCGGTCGCGGTGCGCCGCAGCCCCCAGTCGCTGCGCCAGGCGCTGGAGCAGGAGGCCCTGATCGCGTACGCGGCGGCCGCCTCGGGCGCCCGCGCGCCGCAGCTGGTGGCCACCTCCGAGCTGGGCCCGGACGCCGCGATCCTGGTGTACGAGAACGTCGAGGGCCGCACCCTCGACGAGCTCGCCGACGAGGAGGTCACCGACCTGGTGATGGCTTCGCTGTGGGGCTCGGTGGCCGCCCTGCACGAGCGCCGGATCGCCCACCGCCGGCTGACCGGCGAGTCCCTGCTGATCGTGGACGACAAGACGGCCTGCCTGGTCAACCTCTCCGGCGGCGACATCGCGGCCACCGACCTGACGCTGCGCATCGACGTCGCCCAGCTGCTGACCACCTTCGCGCTGCGGATCGGCCCCGAGCGGGCCGTCGCCACCGCCAACGCGGTGCTCGGCGCCGAGCGGGTCGCCCAGGCTCTGCCGCTGCTCCAGCCGGTCGGGATGAGCCGCTCCACCCGGATCGACCTCGCCAAGCTCACCAAGGAGCGCAAGGCCGCCGCCCGGGCCCGGGCGCTGGAGCAGGTCGCGGCCGGCGAGCGCACCCAGCAGCAGGCCGAGGAGGACATCGCGGCGGCCGGCGAGGACCTGCTCAGCCGCATCCGCGGCCAGATCCTGCAGATCGCCCCCGAGGCGCCGATGGAGCCGGCCAGGCTGGAGCGGCTGAAGCCGAAGAGCCTGATCATGGTGATCGCGCTCACCTTCGCCGCCTACCTGGCGCTGACCACCATCAAGCCGGCCCAGCTCAAGCTCTCCCAGATGAACTGGGCCTGGGCGGCGGCGGCCCTGCTGGCGGCCGCGTTCAGCTACGTCGCCGCCGCGATGAGCCTGACCGGCTTCGTCCCGGAGCGGCTGCCGTTCCGGCGCACCATCGCCGCCCAGCTGGCCGGCTCCTTCGTGAAGCTGGTCGCCCCCGCCGCGATCGGCGGCATCGCGCTCAACACCCGCTACCTGCAGAAGGCCGGCATCCGCTCCGGCCAGGCGGTCGCCTCGGTCGGCGCCTCCCAGCTGGCGGGCCTGGCCGGGCACCTGCTGCTGCTGTTCAGCTTCGGCCTGATCACCGGCAGCCAGACCAACGGCGACCTCTCCGCCTCCCGGGCGGTGATCATCGGCGTGCTGACCGCCGCGGTGCTCGCCCTGGTGGTGGCCGCGGTCGCGCCGCTGCGCCGCTTCGTGCTGGGCCGGCTGCGCTCGCTGTTCTTCGGCGTGGTGCCGCGCATGCTCGACCTGATGCAGACGCCCAGCAAGCTGGCCACCGGTTTCGGCGGCATCCTGCTGCTGACCCTCTCCTTCACCGCCTGCCTGGACTTCTCCGTGCAGGCCTTCGGCGGCAGCGTCAGCTTCTCGGCCGTCGCGGTGGTCTTCCTGACCGCCAACGCGGCCGGCTCGGCGATTCCCACCCCGGGCGGCATCGGCCCGGTCGAGGTCGCCCTGATCGGCGCGCTGACCTTCGCGGACGTCTCCCCCGCGGTCGCCGCCCCGGCGGTCTTCCTCTACCGGGCGCTGACGTTCTGGCTGCCGGTGCTGCCCGGTTGGATCGCCTACAGCGTGCTGCAGCGCAAGCACGCGCTCTGACCAGCGCTCCGACACGCCGTGAAGGGGCCCCACCGCCGAGCGCCTGGCCCGCCCGACCACCGGCGAGGGCCTCAAGGCCGACCTGCTGAAGGTCGCGAGCCACCCCAAC
>NZ_JBSFGK010000182.1:0-7339 GCF_053596495.1 Kitasatospora sp. NPDC001683 | reverse complement strand
GCTGTCGTTCACCCACCACGGCTGCGGCGCCGAGATCGAGCAGGACGTGCCGGCCGCCACCGCCGCCCGACGCCCGGCGCCCACCCCAAGTCCGGCCATACCCCGCACCCGAGCCCCGGCGCCCGCCCGGCGCCGAACGGCGGGGCCCCGGCGATCCCCACCCTCGGCCCGGGCACCATCTGCGACCAGGCCGAACGCATCGGCCGCTGGCCGGCCGGTTCGGAGCAGGCCCGCCTCTGCCGGAGCGTCTACGGCTGACCCGGGCCGGTTCCGTGCCCTTCGCGGAGCACCGCAGCAAGCCGCCCTCAGGCCTGCTTCAACTCCTTGGTCAACAGCTCGAACCGGAGGTCCGGCCGGCGCGGGATGCCGAAGCGCTCGTCGCCGTACGGGAAGGGGCTGTAGACGCCGGTGCGGCGGAACCCGCGCCGCTCGTACCAGGCGATCAGGTCGCCCCGCTGCTCGACCACGTTCATCTCCAGCCGCCCGACTCCCCACTCCTCGCGGGCCATCCGCTCGGCCTCGGCCAGCACCAGCCGGCCGATCCCGCCGCCCTGCAGGGTCGGGCGCACCGAGAACATGCCGAAGTAGGCGCTGTCCGGGCGCCGCGCCAACTGGCAGCAGGCGATCGGCTCGCCGTCGCGCTCGACCAGCAGCACCACGCCCTCCGGGTGCTGGACGGCCTCGGCGACATCGGTGGCATCGGTGCGCTGCCCGTCCAGCAGGTGCGCCTCGGTGGTCCAGCCGGCCTTGCTGGCCTCGCCCCGGTAGGCGGACTCCACCAGCTCGACCAGCGCCGGGACGTCGGCGAGGGTCGCGACCCGGAAAGCGGGCCCGGCTCCGGGCTCCGTAGCGGTTTCGGACATGGCTGATCCTCTCCTCGGAAAAGTCGACTTCCGGGGCATGGTGCCACAGCGCGCGGCCCGGGCACCGGGGCAGGACCATGCCGGAGCCATGGCACGGCTGACGAGGACATGGACGCCACCCGAGCGCTCGACGCGGCAAGGTCGCCGGCAGGGGCGGGCCACAGGCCGTACTGTCAGCCGCGCTCCCGCCGACGGCATCGCGCCCTCCCCGGGTGCCGACCATCGGCGGCTGAAGCCGGGCTTCTCAAGGTCCCCGACAGAGTCGGGCCACCAGAAACCTCAGATTGGAAAATGGCTCATGGAGTCGGCTACAGCGTCGCCTCCCCGTACTCATGCCTGTCCCAGTGCACACAGAGCGCGTAGATCGCCAGGATGTCCAGCAGGATGATCAGCACCGACCAGAGCGGGTAGCTGGCCACCACCCACATGTGCGAGAAGGCGTTGAGCGACAGCACGGCCACGCCGGCCCAGCGCGCCAGCTGGCTGCCGGCCACGATGCCGGCCCCGATCAGGGCCAGCAGGATCCCGAGCACCAGCAGGGTCCAGCCCCAGGCCCGCAGATCGCCCACGACGATGTGGGCGCCGTCGACGAAGACGTGCGACCGGTTGATCGCGGCGATGCCGTTCAGGCCGTTGAAGAGCGCCAGTATGAACACCAGCACACCGGCGAAGGTCACCATGCCGCCCGGGCAGCAGCGGCGCCTTGCGAGCCTCTCGCTCGCACCGGTCGCCGACGAAGTAGGAGACTCCATGGAACACCTCCGATGCGCCGCACCCGTCCCCGGGATGGGCGGCGAGGGCTTGCGCTGAGTGGCTCCTACTGACCAGCCTAGATTCGCACCGCGCGGCGGGCGCGACGTACCCGGCTCAGGCGGCGGCCGTCCGCTGCAGGGCGCCGAAGGAGGAGCGGAGGAGCTGGCCGCTCACGGCCGGCACCAAGGTGGGGAAGGCCGACTCCGCCCTCTTCGAGAAGGGCGACACCACCAAGGTCCACGCCGCCCTCGTCGAGGAGGGCGACACCACCAACGTCCACGCCGCCCTGGACACCGGCGACAACAAACCGGCGGCCCGCACCACCGTCCCCCCACGGGCGGCAGGCCGCCGGCCGCGCTGTGCCGACGGCGGGTGTTGTAGAAGTCCGTGATCCAGGTCGCGATCCCATCAGCGCGTGATGCGGTCGATCACCAAGCGCTCGAAGAGGTCGTCGTGCAACTCGTCCTGGTACTGCTCGACCGAGCGGTGCGCAGCCGCCGCGTCGCCGCGCCAGCAGCTGATGACGTCCTCATTGAAGTCGATCAGCCGGCGCACGTCGTCCGGGGTTAGCTCAGGATGGAACTGGCACCCGAAGACCCGCTCGCCGTAACTCAGTGCTTGGACGGAGGTGTGCTCGTTGTGGTACTCGATACGCACCCCGTCCACCTCCTCGATCTGCGGACTGATTGCCTGATAGTGGAACGACGGCACAACGCCAACGCCGTGGTCGCCGCCTCCACCGCGGTGGAGGTCGCTAACTCGGCTCACCTGGGTCAGGCCAACCTCGATGCCCGAGGTGTCGATGATCGAACCTGGACGCAATGCCTCGGCGATCAACTGCGAGCCCAGGCACACACCGATCACCGCCGGGCCCGTGCCGTCGTGCTTGTTCGCGTCAGCGATGAGCTCCCGCATCAGCTTGATGGTCGCGCGCATCCACACGGCGTCCGAGTGCACCGAGGTCTGGCCTCCAGTGAACACGTACGCCAGGGTCGGTTGGGGCCGACGCGTGGTCAGATCGGCTGCCTCGGTCACCAGGTTCAGACGGCCGCAGCTCAGGCCGGCTCGGATCAGCCGCTGCTCGATCCGGTCGGCGTAGTCGAGACCGTCGTAGATCAGCCCGTCTGCGACGCAGATCTGCACGTCCACTGGCACGATCCCCGCCCCTTTCACCCGTAGAACCTCGACCACAGGTTGAGGGCCGAGTCGACGCACTGGACGAAGCTCAGGATAGCTACGATCGTCACCGCCAGGTTGACTCGCGTCACCCGGCGCATCTGGTCGTGCTCCAGCTTGCGTTCCACCGCGCGTCGCGCCATTTCGAGCAGTGTGTCGGTACGCTCGCGCACCTTTTCGGTCTCCCATGCCTTCAGTACGCTGTCGCGCAACTTGAGCACGTGGAAGTCGTAGCTGAACGTGGGTCGCACCAACGCCTGGTAGTCGGCGCGCAGCCGCCGTTCCAGCCCGATGAGCAGTTCGGGGTCTTCGTCCAGGGCCGACTCACGGATGATCCGTTCCGCGGCACCGGCGGAGCGTTCGAGCCGGGCGTAGTGCACGTTCAACTGACCAAGGAGGTGCTCAAGCTGGCCGAGCGTGCCGTGAGGGTCGTCTCGGGAGGCCAACAGGAAGAAAGCGTATCCGGGGTAGAAGAACTCCTCCGGCCACGTCGATTCGGAGGGGATCGGCTCGGCGGAGCGAGGGTAGATCAGGTGCCGCAGAGAATCAGAGAGCGTCGCCCGGCCAGGGACCGGGTGGGTGGTGCTGCCTGCGTAGGTGAGGTTGAAATACGGCAGGATGGTGGGACACGGCGGCCCCTGTCGGCACCGATCGGACATCGCGGTGAGGGCTGGCAGCAGCTCGTCCCTGATGCGTGCGGTGACATCGTCGCGGCCCTTCTGCCCGAAGCCGTCGATGAGCTGTTCCCGCCGTCTCTCGGACCACCCGTCAACGATGCGCAGGTGTACAGCCACTGACCCGTAGCCGTCCGGGAACAGAATGCCGGTGACATGCAACTCCACTGGTAGCGCCGTCGTCTCCTGCACGATCGTCGTCAGCCGCGCGTGGAAATCCTCGGAGCCGGCGAGGTGGGTGAGCAGGTCAACAGGCGGATTGCCGAAGGTGAGCGAGCCGCGCAGGAATTGGTCCAGGGACCGGTGCACCAGCGTGAGGCGCCCCTCTGGATCGAGCTTGCCGTCCGCCGGAACGGCGAAGCCGGGAGTGCCCCCGAGCGACACGGGCCCCGGATAGAAGGGCCCGGTCAGCAGGAGCAGGGCATCGCCACAGAAGTCAACGTCACTCAACTCCGCGGGCGGTGGCCCAACAGCCGCACGAGCACGTGGTAGCTCCGCTCCGTCCGATACCCCGTCCTTCTCCTGGACAGGTCCAGGACCGTCCATGCGACCGCCCCCAACGATTCAGGCATCACCAGCTCTGCCAACTGCCGAGATCCATTACAGGCATCTGACACGGCGCGCCGCCCCGTTCGCACCCCCGCCTTCGATTCAAATCGGCGGTCCCGGCCCCCTGGCGTCAGGTCAGAGAGCCCGCCCGCTTCACCCGGTGGCTACTGCAACCGCTGACATGCGCCGAGGCCGCCCTGAGGCTAACGGCGCTCGCCCGGCGCCAAGCTGAGTACGGCAGCGCCGGTCGCGAGACGCTTGATGATCCGCATGCTGAAGCCCCCGTTCGTGTCCCCCGCCATCGAACACGCAGATCAGTCTGCATGAGGAGTTGTGACAGCACATCCAGCTCGACGTAAGAAGGGGTCGGGATTCCGCTTCGCGAGATGTTCAGATCGCCGCCAGGGCGATTTCCCAGCGGAACCAGCCCGGCTCCCGCTGCCGCTGCCGCTGCCGCTGCCGCTGGCGATAGCTTCCCAAGCGACCACGGTAATCGCCAATCCGTTGGCTGATTCGGAGGATCCAGTGCCGCAACTCTGCACGATTTCCATCACCGGCCGGCCGGACCCTGCTGCGCGAGGCGCACTGGACGCGACGGCAGTCGTTCATCGAGCGCTTCACGGACTGGGGGACGAGGACCTCGCCGTGTACGCCGAGTACCTGGTGCGCTACGTCGCGGCGGACCGGCCGCCGCCGCGGTTCCGTCCGGACCCCGGGTACGCCGACGGCCCGGCTCACGCAGCGCGACGTGAACCGGGCCGGTCAGGTGGCCGCCTGGCAGCCCGTCAGCCGCCGGACATCCGGCCACCGGGCGGTACTCGCTGGGACCCATCGGTTCGAACAGGCCGATCAGGTCCGATCAGGCCGTACTGATCGGGAGAGGTCCGATCAGTACGCGTGGTGCACCTGCCAGAACGCCCAGGCGGCATTCGGGCTGCCGTAGACGGTGTTCATGTACTGCAGAGCCCACTTGAGCTGGGTGGCGGGGTTGTTCTGCCAGTCGGAACCGGCCGAGGCCATCTTGTTGCCGGGCAGCGCCTGCGGCAGGCCGTAGGCACCCGAGCTCGGGTTCGTGGCGTGGATGTTCCAGCCGCTCTCGTGGCTGATGATCTGGTCGAACGAGGCCAGCTGGTTCGCCGGGACGATCGAGGCGGCGAGCGCCTGCAGCGCGGCCGGGGTGTTGGCGACCGGGGCGGCCGCAGCGACCGGGGTGGCGGCGGCCGGCTTGGCCGAAGCCGCGGCGGGCGCCGGGGCGGCCCCGCCCAGGGTCAGGTGCTGGCCCGGGTGGATCTTGTCCGGGCCGTCGGTCAGCACGGACTTGTTGAGGTCATAGAGCTTCTGCCAGCCGCCCTGCACGTGGTGCGTGGTGGCGATCTTGGTGAGGGAGTCACCGCTCTGGACGGTGTAGCCGGCGGGCGCCTGCGGGGCGGCGGCCTGGACCGAGTGCACCGGGGCGGACTTGACGGGGGCGGCGTTCGCAGCGGTGGCGGCGACCACCGGGACGCCTGCGCCGACGCCGACGACCACGGCGGCCGCGACGATGCGCTTGATGGAACCGACGGCGAACAGGCTGGGGCGAGCGTTGACGGGCAGCATGAAGTGCGATTCCTCTCCCACGCCTGCGAGGTGAGCTGTCGGGTTCGGGCTGGAGCAGCCCGGCCGCGCAGAGGCACGGCTTCACCCCTAGCCCCGCCGGGACCAGCCCGGATGAGGCGACTTACCTGTGGGTCCCCCGCCCCTGCCGTGGTGCTTCATGGGTGCACGTGCCCGCCCGATCCGGCGGCAGGATTCGGCGTTCCGGAGAGCGGGGTTCGTTTCGTACAGAGACGAACGAGAAGGACCGTAAACGGCATGGAGCCATTAGCACAAGCATTCGTGACCCGGGTCACGGCCCGGCCGGATTGTCCGAATGATCCGTAACAGTCCTTGATAACGATGCGGCAACAGCCCGGTGAAGGTGCCCGCCGGCAGGCCATCGGACTCGTGGGCTTCGGGGGCGGGCGCTCCAACGGCAGAGGAGCCGGGCCCGGGTGATCAGGCATCGGACAGTGATGATGGTGCCGGCCGGGGCGAGGAAGAACCCGGCTGCTGCTCTTCGGCGCTCGGTGCAGCGACGGAGCCTGCCGAAGTCGTTCATCCACGCCGGGCATCTGGCGACCCTGGCGGATGCATGGCTACCCTGCTCCCCGACCGGATCAACTACCGGCCGTACCGGGCCCGTTGGGCCTTCGCGCCGCGGGCCGTCGCACCGGAACCAGAGGAGTGTCCATGCCCCGCTCTTCCCGCTCCGCCCGCCCCACCGGTACCACCAGATCCACCCGCCGCCGGCTCCCCCTAGTGGCCGCGCTCGCCGCCGCGACCGCCCTGGTCGCCGGCGTCACCGCGCCCGCCTACGCGGCCGCCCCCGCCCCTCTCGCCCCCTCCGCCTCCGCCATCGAGGGCCGTCCGGCCTTCCACCCCGACCGCGACTTCGCCGGCTCCACCGTCGCCGCCCACGAGGGCCGCACCGGCGGAGCACCCGCCGCCTCCCTCGCCGTCACCCAGACGCCCGGGATGGACGTCGCCAGCTACCAGGGCAACGTCGACTGGTCCACCGCCGCGGCCAACGGCGCCCAGTTCGCCTACGTCAAGGCCACCGAGGGCACCAGCTACACCAATCCGTACTTCGCCCAGCAGTACAACGGCTCCTACAACGCCGGCCTGATCCGCGGCGCCTACCACTTCGCGCTGCCGGGCAACTCCTCCGGCTCCGCCCAGGCCAACTGGTTCGTCGACCACGGCGGCGGCTGGTCCGCCGACGGCGCGACCCTGCCGCCCGCGCTCGACATCGAGTACAACCCGTACGGCGCCACCTGCTACGGCCTCAGCCAGAGCGCCATGGTCAGCTGGATCAGCGACTTCAGCAACACCGTCCACTACCGCACCGGCCGCTACCCGACGATCTACACCACCACCAACTGGTGGTCGAGTTGCACCGGCAACTACGGCGGCTTCGGCGCCACCAACCCGCTCTGGATCGCCCGCTACTCCTCCACCGTCGGCACCCTGCCGAACGGCTGGAGCTACCAGACCTTCTGGCAGTACTCCGACACCGGCACCTTCCCCGGTGACCAGGACCTGTTCAACGGCGCCTCCGACCGCCTGAGCGCCCTCGCCCTGGGCTGACGCGGCAGAGCCGGTGCGGGGCCGCCTCCCGGGGCGCCCCGCACCACCCCGCGTCCGCGCCACCCCGCGTCCTCCCGCGCCGGGCGGCCGGGAACGGCACGAGGGCCCGCGCCGGCGCGGATGCGCGGGCACGGGCCCTCGTGGGTCGCCCTGGTGGTC
>NZ_JBSFGK010000181.1:0-7928 GCF_053596495.1 Kitasatospora sp. NPDC001683 | reverse complement strand
GGGGGGGGGGGGGGGGGGGGGGGGGGGGGGCGGCCAGGCCGGCCCGGGCCCCGGCTGCAAAAGGTCGCGGGCCCGTCGCGGGAAAAGACCACCGCCCGAGCGGCAACCTTTCGGCCTCCGGCGGCCACTGAGTGGTGCAACGTCGACTCGATCTACCGAATGGGATGGGCATGAGGGCTACGAAGCACGCCGCCCCGCAGGCACGGCGCAGGCGAGGGGTGGTCTGGGGCATACCGTTGGCGGCGGTGGCCGTCGGGGTGCTGGTGTGCCTCGCCATCGCGTTCCTCGGGCGGAGCGGGGCCGCCCCTGGCACTGATGCCGGGCAACCCGCCGCCGCAGCCGTCGAGGCCACCGGGCCGAGCGCGCCGCCCAGTACCGGCACCGGCACCGGCACCGGCACCGGCACCGGCACCGGCACCCCGGACGGTGCCACGCCCTCGGCCGCGCAGCCGTCACCCACCAGCCCTTCGCCGACGCCGTCCGTCGGCGCTCCCTCGCGCTCGGCCTCCACCGCCCCGAAGCCGTCCGCCACCGCCGGGCCCTCCGCCACGCCAGCCGCCCCGGCGGTCGGCAGCGCGCGTACGGCCGCCGGCCCGACGTCGCTGGCCGGGCGGATCAGGCCCGGGACGAGCTACCAGGGCGTGGCGACCTCTTACGACGCGGCCGACGGCAACGGCGCCTGTTCGTTCGGCCCGTCCGGCGATCTCATGATCGCGGCGATGAACCACACCGACTACGAGACGTCCAGGGCGTGCGGGGCGTACGTGCAGGTCCACGCCGCGAACGGGGCGAGCGTCACGGTGCGGATCGTCAACGAGTGCCCGCTGCCCTGCGCGCCCGGGCAGCTCGACCTCAGCCACGAGGCCTTCGCCAAGCTCGCCGACCTCTCGGTGGGCCGTCTCCCGATCAGCTGGTCGCTGCTGAGCCCCGGCGCGCCGGGCACCATGTCGGTCCGGTACAAGACCGGGTCCACCCAGTGGTGGTGCGGGATCCAGGTGATCGGCCACCGGAACCCGGTGGCTGCGCTGGAGGTCCGGACCGGCGGCGGCTGGCGGCAGCTGACCCGCACCGACTACAACTACTTCCTCTCCCCCGACGGCGGCGGGTGCGGCGGGCCGATCAGGGTCACCGACATCTACGGCGAGCAACTGACCGTCGACGGAATCGCGTTGCAGCCGGACGTCGTCCAGTCGACCCGCGTCCAGTTCGCCCGGCATTGACCGCGCCGCTCGCCGGTCCGCCGTCGCGGGTCTCCCCCCGGGGTGACCGCCGTCCGCCCCCGGGACCGCGCCCTGCTAGGCTCAAGGCGATTGTTAACGTTCACATTGCAGGGAGAGGGCGACCAGGGGACATGCTCCTCGATGACGCGTCCGCGGAGTTCCACGACTTCTTCGAACGCCACTACGCCGAACTCGCCCGTCTCGCCCACCTCCTGACCGGCGAGACGGACGCGGCCGACGACCTTGCCGCGGACGCCCTGGTCGCCCTGTGGCAACGCTGGGACCGGCTCCGCGCGGCCGACCACCCGCTCGCCTACGCCCGCGGGGTGGTCGCCAACATGGCCCGGGAACGGATCCGCAGCGCGGTCCGCGAGCGCCGCCGGGTCCTGCTGTTCTGGTCCCGCAGCCCGGAGAAGACCTCGGGGCCCGACGTCGCGGCCGTGCTGGACGTCCGCGCGGCCCTCGCCCGGCTGCCGTTCCGCAAGCGGGCCTGCGTGGTCCTGCGGCACGCCTTCGACCTCTCGGAGAAGGACGCCGCGGCGGCGCTGGGCATATCGGTCGGTACGGTGAAGAGCCAGACCTCGAAGGGCATGGCCGAGCTGGAACAGCTGCTCGGCGCACGAGCGGTCGGCGAACTGACGACAGGAAGGAGGAACCGGTGAACGATCACATCACCCGGCAGCTGCGCGAGGCGGCCGAGGCCCACCAGCCCGACCGCGCGAGGATGCTGGCCCGCGTGCAGCGCGGCGCGGCCGGTCCCGCCGTCCGTCACCGCGCCCGGTCGGGCCTTAGGTCCTGGCCCAAGGCCGCGATCGCCGGCCTCGCCACCGCCGGAATCCTGGCCACCGGCGGCCTCGCCGTGGCGGGCCTGCGAGGCCCGACGCCGTCGGAGAGCGCCACCACCGCTCCGGCCGCGCCCTCCCCGACGGTCAGTCCGACGCCCACGCGCCCGGCTCCCCCGACCACCACCGCCCCGGCACCGGCCGTCACCGTCCCGGCACCGGCCACCACCCCGACCGGTCCGCGCCCGACCCCGACGGCGAGCAGCCGGGCCCAGAACGGTTCGCTCTGGTCGGAGGGGTCGGTCGACGCGCACGGCAACGCCTACTGGGGCCAGAACGACCTCGCCCTCAAGACCACCCAGCCGCTCAGCTCGCTCACGGTGGAACTGCACATCGCCCAGACCGGCGACGTCCGGAGCACCGGCGACTGGCAGACCCTGTCGGCCGACGACTTCACCGTCACCGTCCAGGAGTCCGGCGGCGCGCTGGTCTACCGCTGGGTACTCAAACCGGGCCGCACGGTCCCGGCCGGGCAGTACGAGTTCGCCGCCCAGTTCAACCACGCCACCGGCGCACGCAATGCCGCCGGCGACAGCTATCGGGCCGAAGCCCAGTCGGCCGGCGGCACGGCCTCCGTCTCGGGCGGATTCACGCCGGTCCGGTAGCACGCGAACTGCTCGGAGTTCGACCTCGCGGCGAACTCGATCGGACTGCAGGGGAAGGGCCGTTGTGTTCCCAGGAAGTGATCTTGAGGAGTGTGAGGGATCCCCGTCCAGCCGCGCCAGCAGCCGTCCGAGGGTTGAGGCGTTCGGGGTGGCCCGGTTGAGCCCCAACCGGTCGTGCACCTCAGGCGCCGGGTCGGCCGCGAAGCGGGCGATCTGCGCAAGCGACCGCGCGCCACCGAGCACTGCGACCAGGCACAGCACCCGGCAGCGAGCCGAGCCGGTAACGGCGTCCTCGTTACCGGCGTGGATCGGGGAAGGCGGTCGAACACCCCAGCCAGCGTGGCCAATTCAGTGATCTTGATCATCTGGCGTCGCGTCCGTGGTTTCCACTCGGTCATGCCGCCCGCCCCACGGGCCAGCGCGCCCGTGCTGCCATGCACCCCGTGGAACAGTCCCGCGGGTGCGCGTGGCCGCACCGGGAGTGTCGGAGAGGTCAGCTCTGGGCGGTGGGCCGGACGACGATCTCGTTCACGTCGACCGCGGCAGGCTGTTCGATCGCGAAAGCGATGGCCCGGGCGATCGCGTCGGGCGGAATGGCGACGTCGTCCCGCATCTTCGTGATCTCTGCTCTGACCTGGCTGTTGGTTGACGCCTCGGCGAAGTCGGTCGCAGTCGCACCAGGTGAGACGGTAGTCACCCGCAAGGAGTCGCCGGCTTCCTGGCGCAGTCCTTCGCAGATGGCCCGGACCGCGAACTTGGTGCCGGCATAGACGGCCATGGTCGGCACGATGCGAAACGCGGCCGTGGAGGCGGTGGTGATGAAGTGGCCGGTTCCCTGCGCCCGGAAGACCGGCAGCGCGGCGCCGATCCCGTGCAGCACGCCCTTCACGTTGACGTCGACCATGTGGTCCCACTCCTCGACGCGCAGATCGTCGAGAGGCGAGATGGTGCCGACTCCGGCATTGCTGACGAGTACGTCGAGTCGGCCGAAGCACTCACCGGCCAGCGCGACCAGGGCTCGCAGGTCGTCCCGCCGGGTCACGTCGGTGCGGATCTGCACGGCCGTGCCACCTGCCTTCTCGATCCGGGCCACCAGTTCCGCCAGGCGTTCGGACCTGCGCGCGCCGAGGACGAGCCGCGCGCCGCGTTCGGCGAGCAGCAGCGCGGTCGCCTCGCCGATGCCACTGCTGGCTCCCGTGATCGCCACCACTTTGCCCTTGATTCCGGACATGAGTTGCCCTCTCCGTCTTCGGCACCGGAGCCGGAGTGCCGAGCGGCAGCGAGTCCTGGAGGAGAGTCCGCCAAGCCGTTGCGCACTGGCAGGCTGGGTGCCGGTATGGCCGTGTGAGGCCGCCGGTCATGCCGCGGCCCGTGTTCGCACACCAGTCTCCGAGTGGCTTAGCCTGGTATCCAGACCGTATTTATTCTGGAACTGAGGGTGCCATCCCGTCATGCCCACGCAGCCGGACCAACGCCGTCAGCTGAGTGAATTCCTGCGCAGCCGGAGAGAGCGCCTGACTCCTGACGAGGTGGGCCTGCCCCAGACCGGCCGCCGTCGGACTCCGGGACTTCGCCGCGAGGAACTGGCACTGCTGGCCGGGATCAGCGCCACCTGGTACACGTACCTGGAGCAGGGTCGAAAGATCCGTGTCTCCGAACAGGTGCTCAACGCCCTCGCCGCGGCGTTGCGGCTCGACCGGCACGAGCGCGATCACCTTCTCCAGCTTGCCGGTCACGCGCCTGCGGCTGAAGCCGAGGAACGCGAGCCGCTGCCGGCCGAGGTGGGTGCTGTTCCCCTGTTGCTCCAGCCGAACCCGGCGTACATCATCGGCGGCAACTATGACGTCCTCAGCCACAACCAGGCAGCCGACGAGTTGTTCCCGAGGCTCATCACTGATGCGGACCGGCCCGCCAACTTCGTCCGCTGGGCGTTTCTCGAACCGGTGGCCCGGGAGGTTCTGGTCGACTGGGAACCCGAAGCACGCGGCCTGCTCGGCCGACTTCGGACGCTAGCGGCACGCCATTGCGACGACCCGCGGTACACCCGGCTGATCGAGGAGCTGAACGAGGGCAGCCCTGAGGTGCGGGACTGGTGGCCGCAGTACGAGGTGCAGGCCCGGCACAGCGGTCGGAAACGGCTACGACACCCGCAACGGGGAACGATCGACTACGCGTACACCGCTTTTCACCTGGCCGAACAGCCGGAACAGACGCTGGTCGTCTATGTCGGTAGCAGCGAACCGCCCGACGGGAGCGCAGCCCTTCATCTCGCCGGCTGAGAACGCATCAGCCCTGACCGCGGGAGTCGGCTCCGGGCATTTCGAAATCCGGCCGACCGATCCCCACCGGCTGCGCCGCCGACGGTGCACGCGCACGGCCGAAAGGGCGCATCGCAAACAATTCACCGGCCTCCCACATGCGGAGCTCCGCCGAGCGGATCCTCACGTTCCGGTGGTAGTGATTCACGTACCGTTCACCGGAATGCCGGAACTCACCCCGCTGCCGATTCGTCAGAGCCGGTGAGGGTTCAACAACACGCCAAAGTCGGGGAAAGGGACGGGATATGTCCGCGGCCAGGAGGGTGATCGGCAGCGTAGCCGTGATTCTCGTGGCCGTGTTCGGCATGCTGGTGCTGTCCCAGTCCGTGTCCGCGTTCGTCCGGGACGAGCCTTGCCCACGGGTGGCCGCGGAGGTGAAACTCGCCGAGGAGGCGGTGGTTCCCAAGTACGCGCCCGGTTCCGGCTGGGCGCAGCTCCGGAACGTCCAAACCCCTCAGCACCAGCCCGAGTTGCGACCGGCCCTCGCCCACGAGGCTCCGGCGGCCGGCCGGCCGTCGGCACCCGCGGCCCCCGAACCGCCCGATCCGGTCGGCAGACAGTGCAGAGCGGCGGTCCTCCAGGTGTTCCGCTGCTGATCGGCGCCGACCGCGCCCGCACGCTCCTCGACGGCGGCGACACCCCGGTTCCGGTGCCGTACCGCCGTCCCACGCCCGGCAGTTCACGACGGCCACGGCATGACCGCCGCTGCCGCCGCGCTCCGCGCTGCCTCCGTACCGAGCGGGCACGGTCCCGAAGTCCACGTTCCCACAAGACTTCCGAGGGGCCCGAGGCACCGACATGCAAGGATTCATCGACCACGCCCGCACCTTCCGCCGCCGCGCCGCGCAGGACGCCGACGCCTTCGGGCGGCTGGCCGCCGGCCAGAAGCCGCAGGCACTGTTCATCACCTGCTCGGACTCCCGCATCATCCCCGCCGCCGTCACCGGCGCCCGGCCGGGGGACCTCTTCGAGATGCGGACCGCCGGCAACATCGTCCCGCCGTACCGTCCGCCCGTTCCCTCGGCCGAGGCCGCGACCATCGAGTACGCGGTCGAGGTCCTGGGGGTCGCCGACATCGTGGTGTGCGGCCACTCCCACTGCGGCGCGGTGGGCGCCGTCGTCCGGGGCGACGACCTGACCGGCGTGCCCGCGGTGCGCGACTGGCTCGCCGACGGCACCGCGCTGACGCCCGGCGGCGAACCGAGCCACGACCTGGCCGCGCCCGTACAGCGCCACGTCCTGGACCAGTTGGAGAAGCTGCGCACCCACCCGAGCGTCGCCCGCCGGGTCGAGGAGGGCCTGCTCGGCCTGCACGGCTGGTTCTACGAGGTGCACACCGGCGCGGTCCTCACCCACCGCCCCGGCACCGACGCCTTCCTGCCGCTGTGACCCCGCGGCCCACCACCTCCGCACTCCCACCGATGAAGGCACCCATGCGCTTTCCCACGCTCAAGTACGACCTGACCGCCTCGCTCGTCGTGTTCCTGGTCGCCCTCCCGCTGTGCGTCGGCGTCGCCGTCGCCTCGGGCGTGCCCGCCGAACTCGGCCTGATCACCGGTATCGTCGGCGGCCTGGTCACCGGCCTGCTGCCCGGCAGCAGCCTCCAAGTCAGCGGACCGGCGGCCGGGTTGACCGTGCTGGTCGCCGAGACCGTGCAACGGTTCGGCCTGCCCGCACTCGGTCTCGTGGTCGCCGCCACCGGCCTGCTCCAGCTGCTGCTGGGCGCGCTGCGCTGGGGCCGGTGGTTCCGCGCGATCTCCGTGGCCGTGGTCGAGGGCATGCTGGCCGGCATCGGCCTGGTCATCATCGCGGGGCAGCTCTACGCGATGGCCGACCAATCGGCGCCCGCCAGCGGGATCGGCAAGCTCCTCGGCCTGCCCGGTCTGCTCGCCCAGCTCATCTCCTCCGCCGCCGCCGGCTACTCCTTCCTGATCGGCGCCGGCACCATCGCGGTGATCGTGCTGTGGCAGCGGCTGCCCGCCCGGGTGCGGGTCGTCCCGGGCGCGCTGGTGGCCGTCGTGCTCGCCACGGGCGCGGTCTGGCTGCTCCACCGCCCGGTGAAGAAGGTCGAGGTCAAAAGCCTGCTGGACGCCATCCAGCCGCCCGGCACCGGGGTGTTCGAGCAGTTCGCCCCCGCCCTGCTCGTCACCATCGTCGCCTTCACCCTCGTCGCCTCCGCCGAGAGCCTGTTCAGCGCGGCCGCCGTCGACCGGATCCACGACGGGCCGCGCACCGACTACGACAAGGAGCTCATGGCCCAGGGCGCGGGCAACACCCTCTGCGGGGTCCTCGGCGCCCTGCCGATGACCGCCGTCATCGTCCGCAGCGCCGCCAACGTCCAGGCGGGCGCCCGGACCAAGGCGTCCCGCGTGCTGCACGGGGTGTGGCTGCTGCTCTTCGCCGCACTGCTGCCCGCGGCGCTCGGCGTCATCCCCGTCGCGGCGCTCGCCGGGGTCCTGGTGCACGCCGGGTTCAAGCTGCTGCCCTTCAGGCAGCTCGGCCCGCTGTGGCGCGAGCACCGATCGGAAGCATTCGTGCTCGTGGCCACCGCGGTGGCCATCGTCACGGTCAACATGTTCGAGGGCGTGCTGATCGGCCTGGGCCTGTCCGTCGTCAAGACGGCCTGGGAGACGTCCCGGCTGCACGTGGACACCGAGGAGCAGCCCGGCGGGCCGGTCCGGGTCCGGCTGACGGGCAACGCCACCTTCCTGCGGCTGCCCAAGCTCCTGGACGCCCTCGAGGCGCTGCCGGCCGACCGCGTCGTGGAGCTGGACCTCAGCGGTCTGCGGCACCTCGATCACGCCTGCCAGAGCGCGCTGACCACCTGGGTCGAGCGGCACAACGCCAACGCCCCCGAGGCCGTACGGCTGATCCCGGCCCTGGCCGGTCAGACCTGATCGTGCGTCACCGGCGCGCCGCCGCACCGTGGTTCCCGGTGCGGCG
>NZ_JBSFGK010000180.1:0-7958 GCF_053596495.1 Kitasatospora sp. NPDC001683 | reverse complement strand
GCCCTGCTCCTGCTGCGCGAGCTGCGCACCGAGCTCGCCGACTGGGAGGCCCCGCTGGTGGAGGCCGCCCGCGCCGCCGGCGCCACGTGGGCCGATCTCGCCCGCCCCATGGGCGTCGCCAGCCGCCAGGCCGCCGAGAACCGCTACCTGCGCCTTGCGCCAGCCGCCACCACCGCGGGAACGACCGGGGCCAAACGCGTCAAGGCCGTACGCGACCGCCGCGCCGCAGAACGCGCCGTCACCGACTGGGCCCGCGCCAACGCCGCCGACCTGCGCCGACTGGCCGCCCAGGTCACCGCCCTGACCGACCTCCCCTCGGCAGCCCGTCCCGCCCTCGACCGCCTCCACACCGCGCTCGGCACCCCGGACGCCGCCGAACTCCTCACACCCCTCGCCGCCGTCCGCCCCCACCTCGGCACCCATCACCCCCAGATCGCCCACCGCCTCGACGACCTCACCCAGCACACCGACCAACTGCGCCATGACAGCGACCACCGGCGCGCCTGACCCCCTGGCCGCCGCCGAAGAGCGCTGGCAGCGGATCGAGGAGCAGCTCGCGGCCGTCGGGCACCGGATGCGGACCGACGGCGACGCCGCCATCGCCTCGCTGGACGTCTGTCTTGCGCGCCTGGAAGCCATGCGCGAGGCCCTCCGCACCTCCTTTGCGCAGGTCGAACAGGACATCGCGGGGCATCAGAACCGCCGGATGCCGAGGGACCGTCATGCCGACGACAGTGTGAGGGGAAGCCCTCGTCAGGCCGAGGGGATCTTGCTCGCCCTGCAGTATCGCGGCCTCGCGGCGGAGAGCAACCGCTCCCCCGCCCGGTCGGTCTGACCGGGCGGGGGAGCGGAGACCGACTCGGAGGCCATCCCCGGGCGGACGCAGCCGGGGCGCTGGGCCTGCCATGACTCCGAGCGCCGGGGCTGCCAGTGCGCTGATCAGGTGGTGATCTGCTTCTTCTCGCCGCTGCTCTTGATCTCGATCTTGCGTGGCTTGGCGTGTTCGGCCATCGGGATGCGGATCGTGAGCACGCCGGCGTCGTAGTCTGCCTCGATCTTGTCGGCCGCGAGTGTCTCGCCGAGGAACACCTGGCGACTGAAGACGCCGTAGGGCCGTTCGGCGATGACCATCTCGCGGCCCTCGATCTCCGGTGCCGGCCGCTCGGCCTTGACCGTCAGGACGTTCTGCTCGACGTTCAGGTCGATGCTCTCGGGCGAGATGCCGGGCAGGTCGAGACGGATCAGGAAGGATCCGTCGCTCTCATAGGCGTCCATCGGCATCGCGGTCGGCCGGGTCGTGGTGCCCAGCAACTGCTGGGTGAGCCGGTCGAGCTCGCGGAAGGGATCGGTGCGAATCAGCATCATGAGTCACTCTCCTCAATCGGTCGGTGACGATGCCGGGCTCCTCGCCAGGAGCCGCCCACGTCAGTCCATATACCTCTATTTGGGGCATCTTGACAAGAGCCCGCCAAGGTTCTATGCAGGTCAATAAGGAGGTTCGATAGGAAGGTTTGACCGCAGCCCGGGCTAGTCCCACGGAGTGAGCACAGAAGTCGCTCGCCCTCGACTCGCCCAGCGGCGGGAGGAGGCGGGTCGTCATGGTCGGCACGCGCCCCGGGCAAGATCCTCGGGATCACTACGCGGTGCTTGGAGTCGCGCCTTCGGCGTCCGCGCGGCAGATCACCACGGCTTACCGTGCCCTGGTACGCCTCCTCCACCCCGATGCCCGCCCCGCCGAACGGGACTCGGCCGAGCGGCTCGACGAAGTCGTCGCCGCCTACACGGTCCTGCACGATCCCGAGCTGCGCGCCGTCTACGACGCCCGGCACGGCACCGGCCGCCCCGGCGCACCGGTCGGCAGCACGGCCGGGGGCCAGCGGGTACCGGTACGAGTCGTCCCGGGCAACCCGGCGGTGACCGCGACCTGGTGCCTTGGTCCTTCCGGCGAAACCAGACGGCCCGGTGGCCCGGCGGTCCGTGCGGGCCCGGTGCGGTTCACCCCGCGAGGCCCGTCCGCCCCGCCGGACGACCTCGGCGGCCTGTGGGAATGGGTGAACCGGCTATGGGAGGTGGATCCATGGCTGTGATGGACAACGGCTTCCGTACCGCCGTCCGATGCTGCGACGGCCAGGTCACCCTCGCCGCCATGGGAGAGATCGACCTCGCCACCGCCCCCGAACTCGAAGTCCGCCTGAAGGAATGCCTCGCCCGCCGGCCCGACCGTCTGGTCCTGGACTTCGCCCGCGTGACGTTCTGCGACTGCACGGGCGTGGACGTGCTCGAACGCGCCCGAAGGAAGGCGCGAGAAGCGGGCATCGACCTGAAGATCACCGGCGTGAAGGCCCCGATCGTCGTCCGGGTCTTCGAGGTTCTCGGTCTGTCCGACCTGCTGGAACCCGACCAGGGGTGAGCCCCGCGAGATCCGGGTTCCTTCGACGCCGGTCCAGGGGCGGACCCGCCGCCGCGGCTCGATGCCTGGCTGGTCACCGATGAGCCGGCCGAACTCCGCACCGCCCTGCGCCAGATGGCGGCCGAGCGCGGGGTCGTCCCCGCGATGACCGATCTGGAGCTGGGCAAACTGCGGATCAGCGCTCTCCCCGTGCAGCACACCTCCCACCCGACACGCGGGTACCGCATCGAAGCAGGCGCGATGGCGGCGGTGTGGGCGCCGGAGTGCTGGGAGTTCCCGGCGGGGCGGCGGGTGCGGACCTGATGTTCGCCGAGGCGCCCGGCTGGAACCGACGGATCCGCTTTCGCGGCGGCGTCGGCGGCCATGCCCACGTACAGGAGATCGCCCGCGAGGCGGCCCGGCACGGCGTGCGACGCCTGGTCTACGCGCACATCGGCCGTCCCTGCCTGCGGGCCATGGACGCCGGCCTCACCTCGCCGTTCGGCGAGTGGGGACGCGAGGGCCGGACGTACACGTTCACCCCGCCGATCTGATCAGGCCCCTCCACCGGCTCCGCGCCGCGGCACCGTCCCGCCGGCACCCGCCCTGTCCGGGGTGCGGGTGTGCTGGGCGAGGCCCGGGGGTGGACCACGAACGGCGGCGGGTTGAGTGGTACGTCCCCGAGGAGCGGGCGGCGGTGGCGGGGTACGACCGGCTGCTGCTGGCCGACGACAGCGCCGACAAGCTGCTGCCGATCCCCGGGGCGACCGAGAACGCACACGGCTTACGGGGCCTGCCGGAGGCCCTGCACCTGCGTGACCACCTGGTGCGGCAGATCGAACTGGCCGACGCCGCGGACGGGCCGGATGAGCAGACTCGACCCATCGGGTGTTCGGAATCCACGATGAGAGGCATACGCACTGATAGGGGGTCGCTGTCCGGCGGGCGGCGAGTGTCGCCACCACGGGCACGGAAGCCTGCGGTGAATCGCCTCAACGGAGGAGGTGTCGACATTGATCACGGAACTGGCCCTGGAACGCGTGGAGTTCACCTGCGGCCACTGCTGGCACCAGTGGAGCACCGACTATGACGTCCAGCACTACCGCGATGACGACGGACGGGACTGGGAGTACTTCTCCCGGGACGGCACGCCGGTGGACTCGCCGTACACCCCCGAGGGCGCGCCGCCCTGCCCGGAGTGCGGACGCCATTGGGTGGGCCACCTGCTGGCCCGCAGGCTGATCCCGACGCCGCCGGGGCTGCACGGCACGCCGCGTGAGCCGATCGTCGACGTTGCGGGCCACCGGCCCGATCGGCACGGCGCGCCGCCGCTCGACTCCCAGGCCCACCCGCAGCCGCCCGGGCGGTGAACGGCGGATGCCGCCCGGCGGGAGGGGACGCGAGGCGATGGCGGAGCTGACCGTCGAGGGCGGTGACCTGGTGCTCCGGCTTGCCTGGTGGGAGCGGCTGGTGACCGGTACCACACCGGTCCGGGTGCCGGTGACGGCGGTCGAGGACCGTCCGGCCACGACGGCGACTGCCGGGTACCGCGACGGCGTCCTCACGATCAGCGACAGGGCCCGGAAGTCGAGCCAGAGCCTACGTTTGGACGGCGTTCGTTCAGCGCTTCGGACAGCGCCTGTGGGGCGATCAGGTGGTGAGTGCCAGGGCGCGGGCGACGTGGGCGGTGGATGAGCTGGTTTCGAGTGGGGTGTAGCCGTCGTGCAGTGAGGCGTCCTGGTCCTTCAGGCCGTTTCCGGTGAGGGTGATGACGACCGTCTGGCCCGGGGTGAGGTGGCCGCGGCTGTGCTGGTCGAGGAGTCCGGCGACGCCGGCCGCGGAGGCCGGTTCGACGAAGACGCCGTCGTGGCGGGCCAGGAGCCGGTAGGCGGCGAAGATCTGCTCGTCGGTGACGGCGGCGATCAGGCCGTCGGACTGGTCCCGGGCGTCGACGGCGCCCTGCCAGGTGGCCGGGTTGCCGACGCGGATCGCGCTGGCGGCGGTCTGCGGGTCGGCGACGGGAGCGCCGTGGACCAGCGGTGCCGCTCCGGCGGCCTGGAAGCCCCACATGCGCGGGAGTCGGTCGGCGTGTCCTTCGGCGTGGTAGGTGCGGTATCCGCGCCAGGTTGCGGTGATGTTGCCGCCGTTGCCGACCGGCAGGCAGTGGATGTCGGGGGCGGTGCCGAGCGCGTCGACGGTCTCGTACGCGACGGTCTGCTGGCCGGTCAGGCGCAGCTCGTTGCCGACGCTGTTGACGAGGGCCACCGGGTGGTGGGCGGCGAGGTCGCGGGCGATGCGCAGGCAATCGTCGAAGGTGCCTGCCACTTCGACGATGCGTGCGCCGTAGCGGACCGCCTGGCCGAGCTTGCCGAGGGCGACGCGTCCGGCGGGGACCAGGACGGCCGAGGCGATCGCGGCGCGTGCCGCGTAGGCGGCGGCCGAGGCACTGGTGTTGCCGGTGGAGGCGCAGACGACGAGTCCGGCGCCGGCCTCCGCGGCGTTGCTGATCGCCACCGTCATCCCGCGGTCCTTGAAGGAGCCGGTGGGGTTGGCCCCTTCGACCTTGAGCCGGACGTCGCAGCCGGTGAGCTCCGACAGGTGTCGGGAGCGCAGCAGCGGGGTGTTGCCCTCGTTGAGGGAGATGGACGGAGTGCGGTCGGTGACCGGCAGCCAACGCCGGTAGGGGCTGTCGATGAGCCCTTGCCAGGTTTCCATGCGCAAGAACGTAACACTTGTTTCATCAATCCTGTCAATCGCCTTTTGATGTAACATCCTGGTCATGGAAACCGTGGTGTCCCGACTCGAAGCCGCCTATCCCGGGCTTCCGCGGGGCGAGCGCGCGGTCGCCCGGGTCATCCTGGACGACTATCCGTTCGCCGCGCTGGAATCCCTGCGCACGCTCGCCGACCGTGCCCAGGTGAGCCCACCGACCGCCTCCCGCCTGGTCGACCGGCTCGGCTACGACTCCTTCACCGACTTCCAGACCGCCGTCCGAGCCGACGCCCAGGATCAGTCCAGGCTGCGCGCGTTCGCCGCCCAGACTCCCGACCCCGGCAGCGCCGCACGCGAACTGCAGGACGGCCTGGCCGGCGCGCTGGCGGCCGTGAACACCCCCCTGCTCGACTCGGCGGCCGACGCCCTCGCAGCAGCCCGCTCGGTCTGGGCGCTGGGCGGGCCGCTCAGCGAACTGGCCGCCGACTACCTGGTCCGCCAGCTGGGCGCCCTGCGCCCGGAGGTGCGACTCGTTCCCGGGCCCGCGCACGAACGAGCCCGATCGCTCCTCGACATCACCCCCCACGACCTCGTCGTCGCCTACGACTTCAGGCGCTACTCGGCCCCCACCTCCGCCTACGTCCGCACGGCCCGCGAACGCGGCGCCCGTCTGCTGCTGGTCACCGACGCCTGGAGATCACCCCTGGCCGACCACGCCCAGGTCCTCATCCCCCTGCCCCACGAAGCCGCAGGACCGATCGCACCTCTCACCCACCAGGTCGCCGTGACCGAACTCCTCCTCGTCGCAACCGCATCCCGCCTCGACAGTGCGGCACGGCTCACCGAACTCGACACCCTCGCAGCCGCACTGCGACGCGACGGGACGTAGGCCATGCGCCGTGACACCTCGACCCCGTCGGCCGCGGCGCCGAACAGCGGGCGGGCCAGCGCAGTCGGGCCAGGGTGGCTTCTACGATGCCGGGCATGGCACGCTCTGAGGATCTCCAACAGTCCCTCTGGGACACCGGAAGCGGCTACGGAGTGCAGCCGCCCGTGACTGACCAGATGATTCTGGAGGCCGAGCGGCGGCTGAACGTCACGCTCCCCGGCTCCCTGCTCGACCTGCTGCGACAGCAGAACGGGGGCCGGGTCACCAGCAGCCGGAACGCCTTCCCCACGAGCA
The DNA here is from genome assembly GCF_053596495.1 of Kitasatospora sp. NPDC001683. Lineage (NCBI taxonomy): Bacteria > Bacillati > Actinomycetota > Actinomycetes > Kitasatosporales > Streptomycetaceae > Kitasatospora > Kitasatospora sp. NPDC001683. Next base: position 1,674 of record NZ_JBSFGK010000180.1, on the reverse strand, counting down.
GGCCGACCTCATGGAGTGCCGACCACGTCCCCTTCGACCACGTGCTGGGCATCGGCCACCGCGAGCGAACGATCTCGCTGCTCGACAGCCCGTACCTGGTCGAGGAGTGGAACCTCCCCGGCCGTGTGGTGCTGGTGTCGGGCGACGGACCTTGCTGGATCGCACTCGACTACCGGGCCTGTGGCCGCGCCGGAGAACCATCCGTCAGCTGGCTCGACGCGGACGACAACTCGGAGTTGGCCCTCGCTCCGGACTTCCGGTCCTTCGTCGAGGGCCTGACGTCCGCAGGCGGGTTCGAGAGCGCGAGGCACGACGATTCATTCGGCTGAGCCCACACGGCCGTTCACGTGAGAGCTGCCTCCGGCTGGTGCGGGAAGCTCGTTCCCTGGTGCTGACGAACCGCCACCGATAGCGTGACGGGATGGATCAGGACGAGCGGCACCTCCACGCATCATCCTTCGGCGCGGCCGCGGCCGCCTACGCCGAGCACCGGCCGGACTACGCACAGGCCGCGGTGCGGTGGGCGCTGGAAGCCGCGCCCGGTGCGCGGGTGCTCGATCTCGGGGCCGGGACCGGCAAGTTGACCGGCGCGCTGGCCGCGCTTCGAGCCGAGGTGGTCGCGGTCGAGCCCGATCCGGCGATGCTGGCCGAGTTGCGGCGCTCGCTGCCCGCGGTCCGGGCGCTGTCGGGCAGCGCGGAGGAGATTCCGCTGCCGGACGGCTCCGTCGATGCCGTGGTGGCCGGCAACGCGATGCACTGGTTCGACATGGCGGTCGCGGGGCCCGAGATCGCCCGGGTGCTCGCGCCCGGCGGGCTCCTGGCCGGGCTGTGGAACGTCATGGACGACCAGGTCGAATGGGTGGCGCAGCTCGCGCACGTCAGCGGGGCGGCGGCCGTCGGACCGCGGGACACGCCTGCCAGTTGGCGTGCCGAGACGGCTGCCGCGCACCTTCCGAGGAGCGGTGGGGTGGCCCGGTTCGGTTCGCCGGAGCAGGTCCTGTTCCCGCACGGGCAGCGCCGCACCGCCGATTCGCTGGTCGCGACGCTCGGGACGCGCGCGGGGATGCTGGTCATGCCGGAGGAGGAACGGGAGGCCGCGCTGGGCCGGATCCGGGCGTTCCTCGCGAGCCGGCCGGAGACCGCCGACGGCGAGTTCACCCTCCCCATGCTGACCGGCGTGCTGCGCACCCGGCGGTTGTGAGCCACCGCTGCGGCGGGGCTGGCCTTCGAAGTCCTGACACACCCTCAACTCGGGCGCCCGCGATCGCCGGACCGGAGGCCGGCGGCGATGCAGTCGAGGACGCGCTCCAGGCCGGTCCGGAACTGGTCGTCGCGGCTCAGGCGCGGCTGGCGCGCCTCCACCGCGATCTTGCCGAACATCGGGTACTCCCCGCTCTCCAGCAGCTGTTGGACGTACGGGTGTCCCGGGCGGTCATCGCGCACCCGGTGGTCGACATCGAGCTGCACCTCGGTACCGGCGGGGCCGCCATCACCGTGCCCCGGGACGCGGTCGTCGACCTCGGCGGCCTGCACACCGGCATCCGGGAGCCGCGCTACCGGCCCCGGCGGTCGGCCCGCCCTGAGCGGGAAGCGCACAGTCGGAGTCCGCTGCTCCGGCAGAGACGAGTTCGAGCGGTTCATCCCCTACTGTCGCCAGCGGCTGCAGGACGATGC
>NZ_JBSFGK010000179.1:0-8022 GCF_053596495.1 Kitasatospora sp. NPDC001683 | reverse complement strand
CGGATCCCTGTATCCTTTTTTGCGCCGCCGCGTCGGGGGTTCGGGTGGCGGGCTGCGGGCGTTGCTACACCCCCGCCCCCCCCGGGGCCGGCCCCCCCCCCCCCGGCCGCGAGCGGTCGGCCCGGCAGCCACGCCCTTGCCCCAGGAAGGTCCCACCGCCGTGCCGCACCCTCCGCACCGCGTGTCCGCCGGAACCACCGCACTCGTGCTGACGGCGCTCGGCGCCCTGCTGGCCGGCTGCTCCGGCTCCGGCCACCCGGCAGCCGCCCCGAAACCGGCGGCCGCCGCAGCGACCCTGGCGGACATCCCGGCCACGCCCAGTGCCGACGTCCCGTCCGCGGCCCCGACCGACCTGGGCGCCCTCCGCCTGCCGATCGAGCAGTACGTGCTCACCCCGGCCGACAACGCCCTGCTGAACCAGGCCTCGTGGGTGCTGGCCGGTGACTGCATCCAGCACCACGGCGTCACGTTCCGGACGCCGACCGCCCTCACCCACCAGCGCAGCGGCAGTGAGGTCCCGCGCCGGTACGGACCGGCGGACCCGGCCGCCGCCGCCCAGTACGGCTACCACAAGGCGCCCGTGCCGGACCAGGACAAGGTGCCGACCGACGACATGGCCTCGCTGTCTCAGGCCGACCGCGTCACGGTGCACGGCTGCCTCGCGGATGCCCAGAAACAGCTCAGCGGCGACGCGGCCTACGGTTCCTCCCGGATCGGCGAACAGATCAACTCCCGCAGCTACGTCAAGGCCACCGCCGACGACCGGGTCACGGCCGCCTTCGCCGCCTGGTCCGGCTGCATGAAGACCGCCGGCTACGGCTACGCCTCACCGATCGACGCCTACAACGACCCGCACTGGGGCGCCTCGCCCACGGCGGACCAGCAGGAGATCGCCACCGCCCAGGCCGACATCACCTGCAAGCGCCAGACCAACCTGATCGGCATCTGGTACGCGGTCGACGCCGCCTACCAGCAGCAGCAGATCCAGGCGCACCAGGCGGAACTCGACCGCGACCGTGCCGCCGAGCAGCGCCAACTCGACGAAGCCCGCAAGGCGTTGACGCGGAGCCCGGGATCGAACTGACGCGGACGATCACCCAGGTCAACGGATCCCAGGCGTCCCGGAGGGGTCAACGCCGCGGGGCGGGCAGGGGGGAAGCGGCGATCCGGCCCAGCAACGTGGCGAGTTGCCGGGGCATGGAGAGGAACGGCGAGTGGCTGCTCGCCAGTCGGTGGACGGAACCGGCACGGCCGGCGAGCTCGCGCTGCCTGGACGGTTCGAGCGCCTGGTCGCGGTCGCAGACGATGTAGCTGGAGGGTACGGTGCGCCACCCCGCCGTGGTCACCGGCTCCGTGAAGGAGCGGACGCTCTGCGGGCGCAGCCGGGTCACGGCACGGTCGGCGTCGGCCCCGGGCACGTCGTCGAAGAGTATCCGCCGGGAGTCCGGGTAGGGCGGGGCCTGGCCCGTGCCGTCGTCCGGGACCGGCGTCCCGAGGAAGGTGGACATGCTCTCACCCGCGTCCAGCTGGAAGGCGGCGAGGTACACCGCCAGCACCGCGTTCGGAGCGTCCGCGATGGCCTCCGTGACGGGGACGCCGCCGTAGGAGTGGGCGATCACCACCGCCGGGCCGCCGATGCTCCGGAGGCTCGCCCGGATGGCGTCCGCGTCGTCCAGCATGCCCACCGGGCGGGCACCGTCGGGCCGGTCGACCGGAGGATGGGAGCTGGGCAGGTCGATGGCGCGGGACCGCCAACCGTCGGCGTCGAGCGCGGTGCGGACCGCGTCCCAGCACCAGGCTCCGTGCCAGGCTCCGTGGATCAGCAGGAAGGTCGGCCGGTCGGTGTCAACGCCCATCTGTGGTACCTCCGTTGCGCGGATCGCCGAGGGCGGGGGAGCGCGGAGCGCGGCGGACCCCCGCCCGTGGGGTGCGAGCCGGGTGGCCGCGCTCAGGACTTCCGGTCGTCGACGATACTGCGCGACCGCGTGGGCGTCGGCGCCGCCCCTCCCGCCCGCCGCCGGGGCACTGCGCTTCCCGCGCCCACGGCCCGGGCTGGGCCTGGTGGTGCCCGCGACCGCTGGCCGGTACGCGGGGGCGGCTCGGCTTCGACCGGAGGGACGCCTGAAACCGCCCTTCGGGCGAGTCATTTGACCAGGCGGGACCAGTCGGCCGGTTGACCGGGGTCGAGCTGGCGCAGCTTGTCGAGGACCTTCGGGTCCTGGGCGTCCAGCCAGTCGGCGACCTGGCGGAAGGAGACGCAGCGGACGCCGTCGCGGTGGCAGACGTCCTTCACCACGTCCTCGATCGCCTGCATGTAGATGCCGCCGTTCCAGTCCTCGAAGTGGTTCCCGATGAACAGCGGGGCCCGGCTGCCGTTGTAGACCCGCTCGAAGCCGGCGAGGTAGCTCTGCCGGGCCTCCTTCTCCCACTCGTCGAACTTCTTCGGGTCGCCCTTGGTGGTGTTCCCGGACTGGCCGGCGAGGAAGTTGAAGTCCATCGACAGGCCCTGGCTCTCCCTGGCCGGGAAGGGCAGCATCTGGAGCGGGAAGTTCCAGATGCCGCCCCTCTTGCTCGGCCAGACCTGGAACTCGCCCGGGGAACTGGCGTCGTAGCGGAAGCCCGCCGCCTTCTCGGCCGGGAGGAGGTTCTTCTGCCCCTCCAGGCAGGGGGCGCGGCCGCCGACCAGCTCCTTGGTGTAGTCGAAGGGGAGCGGCGGGAGGTCCTTGAAACCCGTGTTGGTCTTCCAGTTGGTGACGAAGGAGACGGACTGGTCCAGCTCGCTCTTCCACTCCGCGGTGCTCCAGTCGTTACCGCCCTTCTTCCCGCAGAAGTGGCCGTTGAAGTGGGTGCCGATCTCGTTGCCGTCCAGCCAGGCCAGGCGCAGCTGCTCCAGGGTGTCCTTGATGTGGGCGTCGGTCGCGTAGTCGATGGAGGAGGCGCCCGGGTCGTGCTGGGGCGGGTGGTAGAGGCTGCGCTTGGACTTGGGGAGGGTGTAGATGCCGGTGAGGAAGTAGGTCATCTGGGCGTTGTTCTCCGCGCCCAGTTTGCGGAAGCGGGAGAAGAGGTGCTCGTCGCCCTCCAGGCCGCCGTCCCAGGAGAAGACGACGAACTGCGGCGGCTTCTCGCCCGGTTTGAGCTTCTCGGGCTTGGGCTGCTTGGGCTGGGGGCCGGTGTAGGAGGTGGAACCGTCGCCGAGGACGTGGACCTGGCCGTCCCAGGTCGGTGTCGGAGTCGGGGTGGTGGCGGGTTCCGGGTCCGGCTCCGGTTCCGATTCCGGGGCTGTGGGGTCGGGGGCGGCGGCGTTCGGTCTGCCCTTCGAGAAGGAGTCTCCCGTGGTGAGGGTGAGGGACGCGACGACCCCCACTGCCAACAGGACGGCCGCACCACGAGCAGTCCGCACCGATTCCCCTTCTCTCGGCCTACAGTTCGATCAAATAGAACACTCATGTGATCGATGACTTGCGGGGCGGAAAAGGTTGCACGATTCGAGGAGCAAGTTCCCCGGGTGCATGTCCGGCGAAGGTGAAGGTCGGTGTCGTCGTGCCGGCGACCGGCACGGACGGTAGGTCTCGAGACGTCGCGGCACACCGGCCGCCTGTCGCAACCGAGATCGGCACGAGTTCGTCCCACTGGTGGATCGAAGGCACCGAATCACCAGGGGGAAGCGATGGCCGCGGTCGAACCGGACAATCCGCACGCGGTCGGAGCGCAGGGGCTCGCACCGGATCGCCCTACCCCGAGCCCACGCCGTCAGGTCGTCACCCTCGGTGCGGCCTGCGCCCTGCCGTCGTTGATCTCGGTGGCCATCGGCAGCGTCAGCCGGCACTTCGAGCCCGGTGGGCACGTCCTCGTGATCCTGAACTTGGTGGTGACGCTCGCGGTCGTCATACCCGCGTACTTCGTCAGTGTCCACGCCCTGCAGCCGTCCGCCCCCCGGCGGTGCTGGCTGCTGGCACCCGTGCCGATGGCGCTCGGCCTCGCCGCCGCCCACGGGCTGGCCCTCCTGCTGCCCTTCCGCCCGGGCCTGCTGAGCGTGCTGGTGCTCGCCCTCCCGTCCTTCGCCCTGGCCGGAGCCGTGGTGCTGCGCTCACGCACCGCCCTGCCGGCGGCCGTCGGCATGCTGCTGGGCCTGTTCGTGCTCGCGTTCCCGCTGCGGGCGATGCAGCGGGAAGTGGGGGTCCAGGACCTACTGCGCGAGGCCGGTATCCCGTCCCGGTCCCTGATGCGGCCGGTGCTCTCGGCGGACGTACTGGTCACCGGGATCAGTGGGGACGGGCATCAGGCGGTCTTCGTGCTCAGTGACCAGGCGGACATCCACGCCGGCAGTGGCGGCCTCGGCAAGGGCTTCGACAAGGCCGCGGTCGAGACGGTCTCCCCGGGCTACAGCGCCCCCTGCGGCCGCCCGCTGCTGTCCGCGGACGGCGAGAACCTCACCACCAGCCCTTTCACCCCCTGCCTGCCGGAGCCGGGTGGCCTGTGGTCCGACGGAGCGAACCGGTACGTCCTGCAGCGCGACGGCCTCACGATCACGCTGGCCGCCGCCGGCGGCGAGCTGAGCGCCCTCGGCGGGCGCGGCGAGGTGCGCCAGGCCATCCTGGCGACCCGTCCCGCCACCGAACCCGAACTGCGCTCCCTGGAGGGCTGGTTGCCCTCCAGCTGGCTGGGCTGCCTGTTGCTCTGACCACCCGGAGACGGGACGGTTCCAACCGGGACGGCGTCCGAAAGGTCATCGGGGAGGCTGCCCGCCGGAGACGGGCAGCCTCCCCAGCGGCACTACTGGGTGAAGTTCACGTCGATCACCTGGTAGAAGGCGTGGCCGGTGTCGGCCACCTCCCACACGCCGAGGATCACGTGGTAGCCGGAGCGGTTCGGCAGCTTGACCGGGTGCGGCTTGTCGAGGTGTGGGTCGTCGTGGGCTTCCGGCATCTTGTCGTACGGCATGTCGCCGTACGGCTTGTACGTCGCGAAGGGCTCACGCTCGAACTGGGCGCGGCTCAGCGGAGCACTCGGGTTCCAATCCTCCTTGGTCACGAAGTAGTTGTAGCGACGCGTGCGGTGCTTGGCCGAGAAGCCCCACTGGAAGGGCACCTCGACGCCCGCCCGGAGGTCGACCTTCGGCCACTCCCGCACCTCGTCGAGCACCGCACCGGCCGGCTCGCTGCCGCCGCTGGCGATCTTCCCGTCCGGCGGCACCGCCTTGGGGCCGCTCGGGATGTCCGTCGGCACGTCCGGGTCCGGCAGCCCGACCTGCGTCGCCGGGAAGAACTTCCCGGCTTCCAGCCCGTTGGACGGCCAGCCGCCGTTGAAGTGAATGTCGGCGCGCGAGCGAGGACTCGTCAGCCGCCCGTGCCTGGGGACCGCATCACTGTTTTTCGCAGCCATTTCCATCTCCTCTCGGAGTCGGTGGGCCGGGCAAGCGCATGACAGCTCAGCGGGCGGGATGCGCCGACACGGGAGCAATAATGCCCTGCCCAGCGGAATTTGATGATTCGTAGGCTACCGGTCCGATCCGGCGGGACATCGTCACGCCACTCGCAAGAGTCCGTCGTGTTGTTGAACCGCCCGGCGAGGAGCTCTAGTCGCTGAGGCTCCGTCGGAGGTCCTCGGCAGCGGCGCGGGTGTAGAAGCGCCTGATGCGGGAGGGGGAGCCGGGTGCGCGGAGGTAGATGTGGTGGGTCGGGTCCCAGAGGCCCCAGCTCTCGATCTGGAGGAAGTGGGGGCTGCTGGTGTCGATCAGGCGGATCTCGTAGTGGGGGGTGGTGGCGGTGTTGGTGAGGGTCCAGGCGCGGGCCTGGGCGTACGAGTAGAAGCGCAGCGGCTCGTCGGCCGGGGGGAGGGCCTTCACGAGTCGGTTGCTCGTGCGGTCGCGGACGACCCACACCTGGTAGGAGGCGCCGTGCGGGGCGTCGGCGGGGACGATGGCGTAGCGGTCGGTCATCGGCGGGTCGCAATCTGGATGAAGCCGGAGGCCTTCTCGACGCGCTCGGCGAACTCGTTGAACTCGCCGTCGATGGGGGAGATGGTCGCCTTGGTGGGGACGAGGATCGCGCCGGCCCGCTGGTCGATGACCCGCTGGAGGGCGGCGCGGAGCATGGGGCGGTGCTCGGGCCCCTTCGCGTCGGCTTCGTCGTCGACGACGATGAGGGAGATGTCCCAGTTGAAGGTGAGGGCGTAGGCCTCGCACATGCGCAACTCGCGCTCGGGGAAGGCGGAGTCGGTCCTGGCGAGGTAGGCGACGACCTGGAGGCGTTCGACGGCCTGCGGGGGCAGGGGGCAGTCCATGGCTGCTCCTCTCCGTAGTTGGAGGGCTACCGGGAGTGCTTACTGTCCGCTAAGCTTGGCAATCGTTCAACTTGCCTGCGTTTCAAGTGGAATCGAGTGTGAGCTGTGAACCGCAAGGAGCTTGATCCAACGGCGTCCCCACGTGAGTCCTTCGGCGCGCTGCTTCGCAGCTCGCGCGAGGCGCTGGGGTGGACCCAGCAGGATCTGGCTGCGGCCAGCGGGTACTCGGACAGCTACATCTCGGCGGTGGAAACCGGTCGCAAGTCCACCAGCCGAGACTTCGTCAGGGCGGTCGACAAGGCGCTCGGGACGGGGCAGACGCTTGAGCTGATGTGGGTCGGGATGCGGAGGAAGGGGTTCCTGGAGGGCTTCCCCGAGCACGCTGCGCAGGAGGCCCGCGCGGCCAAGATCAGGATCTTCGAGCCGAACCTCATTCCTGGGCTCTTCCAGACCAAGGCCTACGCATCCGCGCGTGAGACGGCGGCAGTGCAACGAGGAAGCAGCACGCAGGACCAAGCCGAGGAGCGAATGAAGTTCCTTGTCGCGCGTCAGCGGCTGCTCAAGCGTGCAGAGCCGCCAGTCATCCACGCGGTGATAGACGAGAGCGGCATCCGTCGGCCAGTAGGCGGTGCCGCGACGATGCGTGGGCAGCTCGATCACCTGGCCGAACTGGCGACGAGGCCTCATGTGATCTTCCAGGTGGCGCCGTTCAGCCTGGCTGAGCACGCCCCGTTCCGTGCCTTCGTCACGCTGTTGACGTTCGCGGACCGCTCTGTGGTCGGCTACACGGAATCTGCGGACCACGGCTTCGTTGTGCGGGAAGACAGGACTGTCAGGACATGGGAGAGGGCCTACGATCGGCTGCAGGTGGAAGCGCTGACCAGAGCAGCGACCCTCGACCTGATTCACCAGGCCCGAAAGGAACTTTGACCCATGACCCGCCCAGACCTGTCCCGCGCTTCCTGGTTCAAGTCATCGCACTCCGATAACGGCGGTTCCTGTGTGGAGGTCTCACCCGACTTCCCCGGTGTCGTCCCGGTTCGCGACTCGAAGGACCCGGAGGGCCCGGCACTTGTCTTCCCGGCGGATGCGTGGAGTGCGTTCCTCGCCGCGGCCGTCTCCGGCGAGTTCGGCGACATCTGACCATCCGCCGATCATCCGGCCGCCTCGCGGTGCAGGGCCTGGACGGCCTGCGCCACGGCCGGCGGCGGTGGGTGGTGACGCCGCAGCCCGCCGCCACCAGGTGAAGCTCGGTCAGCCAGTCGCGCGCGATATGTGCGATGCGCGGTCGCCCGGGCAGACCAGGTCAGACGCCCAGTGCGTGCGCTGCGGTCGCGCACGACGTGCACGCCATGGAGCCTGCCGACATCCTGCACCCACCGACGTTCTTCGGTATCGAGTGCAGCACCGACTCGGTGATCATCTGGATGACCTTCAAGCACCGACCCCCCGCTCAGAAGGCGGCACTGTTCGAAGCCGTCGCCGACCGCCTCGCGACCGCCACGGGGTTGCGCCGCCAGGACGTCCTGATGACCGTCCTGGAAACCGCTGCGGAGAACTGGTGGGTGGAGGGCCGGACCATCGACCCCGAGACCGGGTTCGACACCCGGATGAACCCGGAGGCCATGGAGGCCGGCCGAGTCGGCTGAACCATGTGAGCCGCGAGCCCCCGGACTGGCGAGTCTCGGGGACTTTCCGGACGGATCTACGGTCGTTCCATGATCTGAGACGAGAATTTCG
>NZ_JBSFGK010000178.1:0-8126 GCF_053596495.1 Kitasatospora sp. NPDC001683 | reverse complement strand
GAGCTGGTCAAGCACTACTGGCGCGCACAGCGCCTGTGGTCCGGCTCGTACTTCGCCGGATCGGTCGGCGGCGCTCCGCTGTCGATAGTCCGGCAGTACATCGAGCAGCAGAACCACCCAGCCTGACCTTCACGGGTGGGCACCGTCCACAGTTCGGGAGGTGCCCACCGCGCAGGTGTCAGAGCAGGGTTCAGAATCGCTTCACCACCGGGCTGAAGCCCGGTGCACTGCGATTACCCCAGGTAGCCGATGTCCATGCGGGTCAGCCCCAGGTCAGATCGGACGGGGCGGCTGCGGTGGGGGCGGCGGAGGCCTGCGTGTCGGCGGCCTGCGCGACCGAGACGGTGGCGACCGGAAGGAGCAGGGCGGCGCCGATGGCGAGAGCGGCAACCTTGGCGAAGCAGGAGCGGATCATGGCAGTGGCCCTTCTGTCGAGAGAGTCGGTGTTCCGGCCGCATCACGCGGTGACGCTTCGCCCGGTCGCCGGTCGGGCTGTTCTCCCCCGCCGGCGATGAACAGCTTCGTCGCAGATCAACAGCCGTAGAAGGGTTTCCGGCTGTCCCCAACTCGCCTGGCGGGATCCCGCACTACTATCATGCCCATGCCAATTCTCTGCCGTCAGTATCATCGGCCCGGGTTCGACGGGGAGGCGAGGTACGGCGTTGACGGTCAGCGGACCGGGTGCGGACGAAGGCGGGAGCGGGCCGATCACCCTCTACGAGGGGCGCTGCGTCGAGCAGCTGCACCAAGCGGTGGGCGAACGGTTCGCGCCCCACCGCATGACGGTAACGGGCGGTCAGCGGATCAACGGGCGCTTCCGCCTGATCCACGAGGGCTCGATCGCGCTCTACGAGATCGGCTACGGCGCCGATGTCAGTGTGGACCCTGGGGAGCTGCCCGACTTCCACAACATCCAGCTCCCGGTAGCCGGCGGTGGGAAGGTCCTGGTGAACGGGAGGGTCCTGCCCTCGTCGCCGTTCATTGTCGGGCCGGGCGAGCGGCTCTCGATGGAGTGGGACGCCGAGGCGTTGAACCGGGTGCTGATCATCCCCGCCCGTACGGTCGAGCATGCGCTCGCCGTGCGGCTGGGAGACTCCCCGCCAGGGCTGGCGCGGTTCAGCCACGTGCTCGACGACCGGAATCCGGCCGTGAAGTCCTGGACGGAGCTGGCGTGGAGCTTCAACGCCTTCGCCGCGTCGCCTTTGAGCCGCTGCTCCCCGCTGGCCGTGCAGCACTTCGAGAATCTGCTGGTCGACGGCCTGCTCGACGCCCAGCCGCACTCGTGGAGCAACGCGGTGGCAGAGCGCGGTGCGCGCCTGCTGCCCGGGGCGCTGCGCCGGGCGACGGACTACTGCGCGGAGCACGCGCACGAGGCGATCTCCGTCGCGGACATCGCACAGGCCGCCCGGGTCAGCCTGCGCACTCTGCGGGAGGGCTTTCGCACCCATCTGCAGACGACTCCGCTGGCGTACCTGAAGGCCCGGCGCCTCGACCACGCCCACCGCGACCTGATCGCCATCTCCGACGGCCGGTCGACCGGCACGGTGAGCGAGGTCGCCTGCCGCTGGGGCTTCACCCACCTCGGGCGCTTCAGCGCTGACTACCGGCGGGCCTATCAGCAGTCACCGTCGGAGACGCTGCGCTGCGGCGGCCGTGGCGACCAGCGCCGTTGAGGGCCGCCGCCGGCCCGGCTATCCGAAAACGGGCGGGATCGCCGTCGCGAAGTGGATAGTCACATGATCACATTCCGGGGAAGCTTGGAATGACGAGGTCAGTTGTCACACCCGGCCGCCTGCCTGGCCGGACATTCGCCCAACAGGGGAACTCGTCGTGTGGCAGGCACCGCCGAGCCGACTGGTCTGGCCGCATTGGTGCCCGTCACGCCCCCGGGTGCCGACGGCGCCCGGGGATGCCGGGCCGGAGCGCCGGTGCCACGGCACCGGGATCGTACGACGGGGGAATCACGTGCTGGAAGCACTTGGCGTGACGGCACCGGCCACTGCGGTCTACCAGGCAATGCTGGACCGGCCCGGCGACAGCGTCGAGCAACTGGCCGCCTTCTGCGGTCTGTCGCCCGCTCAGGTCCACGCGGGCCTCGACGAGCTCTCCCGTTTCATGCTGGTCCGCGCATCGAGCGAGTGCCCCGGCCGAATGCGGGCCGTCGCTCCGGAGGTCGGTCTGGCCGATATATTGGCCCGCCAGGAAGCCGATCTGGCGGCCCGGCAGGCGCAACTGGCCACCTCACGCGCCGCCCTCACCCGTCTGGTCGCCGAACGCGCCTACCACCGGGCCGGCGATGCCGAACGGCTGATGGGCATGGACGCGATCCAGAGCCGCCTCGAACTGCTCGGGCGCGGCGCCGTGACCGAGGTGCTGGGCGTCCATCCCGGCTCTCACCGGCGCCCCGAGGACCTCGAGGCCGGGCGGGGGCCGAACGAGGCGGCCCTCGCCCGCGGCGTGTCGATCAAGTCGCTCTACCAGGAGAGCACCCGCAACGACCCGCACGCCACCAACTACGCCCACTGGCTGCTCAGCCGGGGCGGCGAGGTGCGCACGGCACCGGTGCTCCCGCAGCGCCTTGTCATCGTCGACCGGAGCCAGGCTCTGGTGCCCGTCGATCCCGCCGACAGCCGCAAGGGCGCTCTGCACGTCAGCGCCCCCGGCATCGTGGCCGCCCTGGTGGACCTCTTCGAGCAGGCGTGGAGCATCGCCGTGCCGGTGGGCGCCGTCCGCGCCGAGGACCCCACGACCGGCCTGAGCGACACCGAACGGGAACTCCTGCGTCTCCTGGGCACCGGCCTCACCGACGAGACCGCGGGCCAGCGTCTCGGTCTGTCGGCCCGCACCGTGAGCCGCCACATGTCCTCGATCATGGAGCGCCTCGGCGCCAGCAGCCGCTTCGAAGCCGGCATCAAGGCAGCGCAGAAGGGCTGGCTCTAGGTGTACTGACCCGTGCAGCTTGGGGACGGTGTGTCCGCGGTGGTGATTGCAGGTGCGGAGCCGTCCGGGATAGGCGTCCCGGCGCTCTTGTTCGGTGCGGTAGGGCCCATTCGTCGCGCAAGGCGCGGTTGAAGCGTTCGACCTATGCCGTTGGTCTGCGGCCGGTAGGGCCAGGTGCTCCTGCGGCGTGATGCCCTCGGCGGCGAGGACAACACGCCGAAGGTGTGACTCGTAGCAGGAGCCGCTGTCGGTCAGCAACGCTGGACGGTGCTCCCGGCCTGGGTGAAGAAGGCCTGGGCGCGGGTCCATAAGGCGGTGACGGTCTCCTTGCCTTGATGATGCGCCGCTCGGTGCGGGCGCTGTTTCTCGCGCTCGACCGCCTCCCGCTCGGCCCGCACCGCCAGCACCGCCTGATGCCGCCCCGCCCCGCCCCGCCCCGGCGCCGGCCAAGCCGACGTCCTGGTGCGCGCCGGTCCTGATGGGGCAACAGGGCGCTGGCCCACGCCGGGGAGTGTCCCGGCCGCCTGGCGAGTCTGGCCGGGCTGGACCGGCTCGCCCGGTGAGTTGTCCGTGTCGGTGCGGGTCAACAGCCGGTATGAATTGGCCGCCACCGGCGAGAGAAGAAATGTCATGTCCATGACTGGCAGTCGGAATGGCGTCAGGCGAGTTGGCGACAGCCCGAAAGCCTTCCTGGGCCGCTGATCTGCGGCGAAGCTATTCACTGCCAGCCGGGAACAGCCCGAACGGCAGCCGGACGAAGCGTCAACCGCGGGACGTCTCACCGGCCAAGGACACTTGACCCTGCTTCAGCAAAGGACTCACGTCATGATCCGCACTCGCATCGCCCGGGCCGCCGCGGTCGTCACGCTCGCTCCGGCCGGCACCGCGCTCGTGTCCTCGCCCGCCTTCGCCGCCGCGCCCGCTGCTCCCGCCCTCGGCCGGGCCGCCACCGTGACGCCCGACTCGCTCGGATGGGGCGGCTGAACCCCGACGATGGACATCGTCTACGCCAGCCTGCAGCGCAGGCAGCCGGCCGAGCCGGCCGAGCCCTGCGAAGTTGCCGAGGTCCTGGGCGCCCTGTGGGCGCACGCAACCCCCGCCGACGGCCTGGAACACGCCTCCGGCCGAAGCGAGGCGGACCGGGTCGACCTCCTGCTCTACCTCCGCACGCTCGACCCGACGGCCGCCGACACCCGCACCGAGCTCCATCGGGCCAGTGACCTGCTCGCCCGCTGCCACCAGGCCGCGCCCGTGCTCCGCCGACGCTACCTACCCCCGGCCGGCACCGTTCACCCGGGCCCCGCGGCGTGAGCCGCACCGCAGAGCCGCCGCTCAGCTGATCGGGCGTCGCCTGCGCCCCGCGGCCGCCAAGTCTTCGCACGTCCCTTTCGCAACCCTATTCCGCACCGAGTGCAGGGAGTTCCCCATGCCCGTCCGCAGCCGCTCCATGTCCGCTCTGGCCCTGTCCGCCGCCACCCTGGTGGGCGTCGCGGCCCCAATCATGTGCACCGCCACTGCGGCCTCGGCCGCCTCGGTGAGCACCTGGGAGAAGGTCGCCCAGTGCGAGAGCAGCGGCAGGTGGGACATCGTCGACAACGTCGGAGGCACTACCTACTACGGCGGGCTGCAGTTCGACGCACCGACCTGGCAGGCCTACGGCGGGAACTTCTACGCACCCACCGCCAACCTGGCCACCGAAGGGCAGCAGATCCTGGTTGCGGAGAAGGTGCTGGCGAAGCAGGGCCAGTCGGCCTGGCCGACCTGCGGGCCCGCCGTGGGACTGGGCGCCGACACCGCGAACCCCTATCCGGCCGACAACCCCACGCCCGCCCCCTCCACCCCCACCGCGGCGACTCCGTACACGGCCCGGGTGTTCGCCCTGGGTTCGGACAACCGGATCTACGAGAAGGACGGCGACTACAACGCCCGCACCTGGACCAACTTCGGCCTCGTCGACGGCACCGCCGGCTTCAAGCAGGTGACCAGCGCGGTGGTCGGCAACACCGTCCACCTCTACGCCCTCGGCTCGGACAACCGCGTCTACGAGAACAGCGCCGACTACAGCGCCGGCAAGTGGACCGGCTTCGGCCTGGTCGACGGCACCGCCGGGTTCCAGCAGATCACCACCGCCGTCATCGGCAACACCGTCCACCTCTACGCCCTCGGCTCGGACAACCGCGTCTACGAGAACGACGGCGACTACACGAAGCACAGCTGGAGCGGCTTCGGCCTGGTCGACGGCACCGCCGGGTTCCAGCAGATCACCACCGCCGTCACCAACACCAACACCGTCCACCTCTTCGCGCTGGGCTCGGACGACCGCGTCTACGAGAAGGACGGCGACTACGGCGCCAACACCTGGACCAGCTTCGGCCTCGTGGACGGCACCGCCGGCTTCAAGCAGATCACCACCGCCGTCACCAACAACACCATCCGCCTGTTCACGCTCGGCTCGGACAACCGGATCTACGAGAAGGACGGCAACTTCGACACCCACACCTGGACCAGCTTCGGCCTCGTGGACGGCACCGCCGGCTTCAAGCAGATCACCACCGCCGTCACCGGCACGTCGCAGGTCCACCTCTACGCCCTCGGCTCGGACAACCGCGTCTACGAGAAGGACGGCGACTTCAGCGCCAACACCTGGACCAGCTTCGGCCTGGTCGACGGCACCGCCGGCTTCCAGCAGCTCACCTCCGTCGCCACCAGCTGAGCACGCCGAACCGTCGCACCCCTCCCCCGCATCCGACAGCACCGCGCCCGCGAACCCGTCAAACCTCAGTGGAGTCCTGCCATGCCCAAGAACAAGAAGAACACTTTCCGCCGTGTCCTCGCCGCGGCCATCGCCACCTCCGGCCTGGTCGGCGCGCTGACCACCACGACCGCCGCGCACGCGGTGGGCACGTCCAGCCCGGACGGCTCGATCACCCGGTCGGAGATCCTGCAGCGCGCCCAGTCCTGGGTCGACGAGCAGGTCCCGTACAGCCAGAGCAGCGCGTGGAGCGACAGCAACGGCAGCTACCGCTCGGACTGCTCCGGCTACATATCGATGGCCTGGCACCTCAGCAGCGCGCTGACCACCGTCACCCTGCCGAGCGTCTCCACCAAGCTCAACAGCTATGACGACCTGTTGCCTGGCGACGCGCTGGACCGGTACGACAACGGCAACTACAACATCCACGTCGTGCTCTTCGCCGGCTGGACCGACAGCAGCCACCAGACGGCGAACATCTACACCGAATCGACCTGGGGCACCGTCGCACACACCACCACCATGTCCCGGTCCGCCATGGACGCCGGCACCTACGTGCCATTCCGCTACAACAACGTCGCGTCCGACCCGGCTCCGGCCCCAACTCCGATCACGGCCAACAACGTCCACCTGTACGGCCTGGGGTCCGACAACCGCGTCTACGACAACTACGGCAACTACGGCATCAACAAGTGGAACGGCTTCGGCCTGGTCGACGGCACCGCCGGCTTCAAGCAGATCACCAGCACCACCACCACGGACAGCACGGTCCACGTCTACACCATCGGCTCGGACAACCGCATCTACGAGAACGACGGCAACTACGCCGACGGCAAGTGGAGCGGCTTCGGCCTGGTGGACGGCACCGCCGGCTTCCAGCAGATCACCGCAGTGGCGACCGGGACCACCGTGCGCCTCTACGCGCTCGGCTCGGACAACCGCGTGTACGAGAACGACGGCGACTACACGAAGCACAGCTGGAGCGGCTTCGGCCTGGTCGACGGCACCGCCGGCTTCAAGCAGATCACCGCCGCTGCGACCACCGACGCGTCCGGCAACACCACCGTCCACCTGTACGCGATCGGCTCCGACAACCGCGTCTACGACAACGATGCCGATCTCAGCGCCCACAAGTGGGGCGGCTTCGCCCTGGTGGACGGCACCGCCGGCTACCAGCAGATCACCGCCGCCGCGCTCGGGACCACCGTCCACCTGTACGCGCTCGGCTCCGACAACCGCATCTACGAGAACGACGGCGACTACAACGCCCACACCTGGACCGGGTTCGGCCTGGTCGACAACACCGCCGGCTTCAAGCAGATCACCGCCGTGAAGACGGGCGCCAGCACGGTGCACCTCTACGCGATCGGCTCCGACAACCGCGCCTACGACAACGCCGGAGACTACGCCGCCCACAAGTGGGCCGGGTTCGGCCTGGTGGACGGCACCGCCGGCTGGCAGCAGCTCACCGCCGTGGCCAGCATCTGACACAGGCAGGACCAGCGGACCGGGAGACCGAGGGATTCATCGTCCGACCGGCAGCACCCAGCCGAAACGCCTGCTCAACCTGCGAACACCCGGGCCCTCCCCACACCGCTGAAGGGGGAGGGCCCGAGGCATGCCGCCAGGCACCGAAAGGCCGCAGCCGAAGTAGGTCCTTCAGCTCACCGGCAACTCCCACGTCGCCGGCCCGACAATGCCTTGAGGGTTCATCATGCCGGGTGAACTGGTGCGGGCTCCGATCGGTCACCGGCGGCGGATGCGGGGCGGGAGTGGTGAAACGCCGAGCCCTCGGTGTGCGGGAACTCACAGCGTCGATCGGGTCGCCCACGACGAAGCGCACCGCTGGACGATGAGGGTGAACCACCGTCAGGGACATGTCTCTCGCCGATCGGGCACCAGAAATGCTACAACCCGTGCCGAAGTGGCTACGGGCGGCTACTGGGCGACGGCCCGCCTTGACGGCGAATCGTCGTCACCTGTCCTGCTCCGCAGGAGGACCGTTTCTCCCCCGCAAGCGGGGGGACCCCACCCCGACTCAAGCCGGGGGTATCCACGGAGGTACCAGATGAACTGGAAGTCCATGCTCAGCGGGCCGTCGGCGTGCTACTCCAGCAACGCCAGAAAGCCGTGTCTGGACGGTGCGCAGTCTGCCACCGGGCAGTTGCCCCGGATGCCGGCGGGGTGGGCCTGGCAGGGCGCTGGGGTCTTCGTCGTCGTCATGGCGCCACCCTGGCCGAGGCCGGCTGTGGACAGCGGCGCTGCAGACAGAGCAAAGCGGCTCAGCCGGAGGTCACCGGCTGGGCCGCGCAGTGGAAGGGCAGCGGGCCCTGGGGCCGGGGCGGTCCGTCAGAACTGAGTGCGGCGTGCCCTGGGCCGGACGGGCGGGGCCTGCTCGGTGCCGCGCCGTGCCGGGGCCGCGGTGCGGGTGCGC
>NZ_JBSFGK010000177.1:0-8165 GCF_053596495.1 Kitasatospora sp. NPDC001683 | reverse complement strand
GTCATGAGCGACTCGGTGAAGAACCTCTTCGAGGCGCCGCAGGTCTACAAGGTCAAGGGCCAGAACCAGTACCTGATGATCGTCGAGGCCCGGGGTGCGAACGAGCAGCGCTACTTCCGATCCTTCACGGCCTCCAGCCTGAACGGTTCGTGGACCCCGCAGGCCGCCAGCGAGAACAACCCCTTCGCGGGCAAGGCCAACAGCGGTGCCACCTGGACCAACGACATCAGCCACGGCGACCTGGTCCGCAACAACCCCGACCAGACCATGACCATCGACCCCTGCAACCTCCAGTTCCTCTACCAGGGCAAGTCCCCCACCGCGACCGGTCCCTACGACCGACTGCCGTGGCGGCCCGGCGTCCTCACCCTCCAGCGCTGACCCTGACCGATCCACGGTGACCGCGATCGGGTACGGCCTGCCGGCACGTGGACGAGCGGTTCACGCCGCGTGGCTCCGGACGGCCTGAACTGGACGCGAGGGGCCCAGACCATGTGATGGTCTGGGCCCCTCGCGTCCCAGGTCAGCGTCCCAGGTCGGTGTCGGCGGGGATGGTGCCGAGACGGCCGGCCTGGAAGTCCTCCATGGCCTGCTGGAGTTCGCGGTGGCTGTTCATGACGAACGGGCCGTACCAGGCGACGGGTTCGCGGATCGGGAGGCCGCCGAGGAGGACGACCTCGAAGTTGTTGTCGCGGGAGTCCTGCTTCTCGTCGGCGCGCAGGGTGATCGAGTCGCCGTCGCCGAAGACGACCGCCTGGCCGCGGTGGAAGGGGCGGTGCTCGTTGCCGGCCGAGCCGTTGCCGGCGAGGCCGTAGGCGAGGGCGTTGAAGTCGGAGCGCCAGGGCAGGGTGATCTGGGCGCCGGGGTTGATCGAGGCGTGGATCATGGTGATCGGGGTGAAGGTGGTGCCCGGGCCCTGGTGGCCGTCCAGCTCACCGGCGATGACGCGCAGGAGCGCGCCGCCGTCCTCGGAGCTGAGCAGCTTGACGCTGCCGCCGCGGATGTCCTGGTACTTGGGGGCGATCATCTTGTCCGAGGCGGGCAGGTTGACCCACAGCTGGAGGCCGTGGAAGAGGCCACCGGACATGACCAGGGACTCCGGCGGGGTCTCGATGTGCAGCAGGCCGGAGCCGGCCGTCATCCACTGGGTGTCGCCGTCGGTGATGACGCCGCCGCCGCCGTGCGAGTCCTGGTGGATGAACGTTCCGTCGATGATGTAGGTGACCGTCTCGAAGCCGCGGTGCGGGTGCCAGGGGGTGCCCTTGGGCTCGCCGGCCGCGTAGTCCACCTCGCCCATCTGGTCCATCATGATGAACGGGTCGAGGTACTTGGTGTTGATCTTGGCGAAGGCGCGGCGGACGGGGAAGCCCTCGCCCTCGTAGCCCTCGGGGGCGGTGGCGACGGTCAGTACCGGCCGGGCGTTCGCGACGGCCGGGTCCGGCGTGGTGACGCGCGGGAGGGTCAGCGGGTTGTCGACGGTCACGGCGGGCATGTCGGCCTCCTTCGAGGGGGGTTCTCTGGCCTACGTGCACGAGGTTAGTTCAATTCTCAACAACAAGCAAGTTGAAGATTGAACTATGTGGGGATGGAGGAGCGCGGGCTCCTCCATCAGCGTGGGTCAGTCGTCTGCGAAGGCCTGGCCGACGGCCGCGAAGCGGTCGTCAGCCGTACATCCGGCGCATGGTGAAGTCGACCATCTGCTCGACCGCCTTGGCGTCGAACACCATCCGGTGCTCGCCCTCCATGTCCAGCGCGAAGCCGTAGCCGGTCGGCAGTAGGTCCAGCACCTCGGCCCCGGTGACGGTGAAGTGCTTGGAGTCCTTGCCGGCGTAGCGGCGCAGCTCCTTGAGCGAGCTGAACATCGGGATCACCGGCGTCGGGGTGTTGTGCAGCGCCAGGAAGCCGGGGCGGTCGCCGCGCGGGCAGTGCACCTTGGAGGTGATGAAGATGGCCTGGAAGTCCTCGACCGCCATCGAGCCCGTGGTGAACGCCCGGACCGCGTCCGCCAGGGACGGCGGGGAGGGCTCCGGGTAGAGGGACTGCTGGGGCGCCTGCCCCTGCGCGCCGTAGGCGCCCGGTCCGGGCATGCCGTTCATGCCCGGCTGCGGACCCGCCTGCTGCTGGTAGGGGTCGCCCGGGTATGCGTTCTGGTCATATCCGTACACACGGACAGGCTAGCGGGAGCGCACCCGCCCGCGCTGGCGTCGATCCTGACAAGGAGTGGTCGTCCCGGCTTGTGGGACGTGACCACGTTCATAGCGGATTCACCGTCGGGGGCTTGCCCAAGTTACCGCTGGGTAGCATCATGATGCCTACTGGTGGGTACGGGACGCCCGAGACGCGGCGGTCACCCGGAAGCGACGAACCGGAGAAAACAGGCCATGGGTCACTACAAGTCCAACCTGCGGGACGTGGAGTTCAACCTCTTCGAGGTGTTCGGTCGCGACCAGGTGTACGGCACCGGGCCGTTCGCGGACATGGACGTCGAGACCGCGAAGAACATCCTCAGCGAGATCGCCCGCCTCGCCGAGAACGACCTCGCCGCGTCCTTCGCCGACACCGACCGCAACCCGCCGGTCTTCGACCCGGAGACCAACACCGCGCCGATCCCGGCCACGTTCAAGAAGAGCTACCAGACCTTCATGGACGCAGAGTGGTGGCGCCTGGGCATCCCGGAGTCGATCGGCGGCCAGGTCACCCCGAACTCGCTGATCTGGGCCTTCGCCGAGCAGATCCTGGGCTCCAACCCGGCCATCTGGATGTACTCCTCCGGCCCGGCCTTCGCCGGCGTCATCGCCGAGGAGGGCACCGAGGAGCAGCTGAAGGTCGCCCAGCGGATGACCGACCGCCTGTGGGGCTCCACCATGGTCCTCACCGAGCCCGACGCGGGCTCCGACGTGGGCGCCGGCCGCACCAAGGCGATCAAGCAGGAGGACGGCTCCTGGCACATCGAGGGTGTGAAGCGCTTCATCACCTCGGGCGAGCACGACATGTCCGAGAACATCATCCACATGGTGCTGGCCCGCCCCGAGGGCGGTAAGCCGGGCACCAAGGGCCTGGGCCTGTTCATCGTCCCGAAGTTCGACTTCGACTGGGAGACCGGCGAGCTCGGCGAGCGCAACGGCGTCTACGCCACCAACGTCGAGCACAAGATGGGCCTCAAGGCCTCCAACACCTGCGAGATGACCTTCGGTGCCAAGCACCCGGCCAAGGGCTGGCTGCTCGGCGAGACCGTCGACGGCATCCGCCAGATGTTCAAGATCATCGAGTTCGCCCGCATGATGGTCGGCACGAAGGCCATCGCCACCCTCTCCACCGGCTACCTGAACGCCCTGGAGTACGCCAAGGAGCGCGTGCAGGGCGCCGACATCTCGCAGTTCCTGGACAAGACCGCCCCGCGCGTCACCATCACCCACCACCCGGACGTGCGCCGCTCGCTGCTGACCCAGAAGGCCTACGCCGAGGGCATGCGCGCGCTGGTCCTGTTCACCGCGTCGGTCCAGGACGACATGCTGGCCGCCAAGCTGCGCGGCGAGCGCGACGAGGCCGCCGAGCGCCTCAACGACCTGCTCCTGCCGATCGTCAAGGGCTACGGCTCGGAGAAGTCCTACGAGCAGCTCGCCCAGTCCCTGCAGACCTTCGGTGGCTCCGGCTACCTGCAGGAGTACCCGATCGAGCAGTACATCCGCGACGCGAAGATCGACACCCTGTACGAGGGCACCACCGCGATCCAGGGCCAGGACTTCTTCTTCCGCAAGATCGTCAAGGACGGCGGCCAGGCGCTGGCCGCGCTGTCCGAGCAGATCCAGAAGTTCCTCGCCTCCGCCGAGGGCGGCGACGCCCTGGCCGCCGAGCGCGAGCTGCTCGCCAAGGCCGCCGGTGACCTGGAGGCCATCGTCGGCAAGCTGATCGCCGACCTGACCTCGGTCGAGCAGGACGTCAAGAACATGTACAAGGTGGGCCTCAACACCACCCGCCTGCTGATGGTCTCCGGCGACGTCGTGGTCGGCTGGCTGCTGCTGCGCCAGGCCGCGGTGGCCCTGGCCAAGCTCGAGGCCGGCGCCTCGGAGAAGGACGTGCCGTTCTACCAGGGCAAGGTCGCGGCGGCCCGCTTCTTCGCCAAGAACGTCCTCCCGACCATCGCCCCGCAGCGGGCGATCGCCGAGGGCGTCGACAACGAGATCATGGAGCTGGCGGAGGAGGCCTTCTAAGGCCGAGCACCCCCTTCTGACCGCCTGACGAACACCCTCACACCGAAGGGCCCGGCTGCCACCGGGCCCTTCGGTGTTCTCGCCTTCCGCGGTGGTTCGCGGTGGACCGCGCTACCCGCTGCACAGGGCCCGCAGCGGGTCCGTCCGGGCCTGGTCGGCGGCCAACTGCGTCCTGGCAGCGGCGAGTTGCCGGTCGAGGTTGCCGGTGGGTCGTTGCGGCTGCCCCGGCGGGTTCGGGTGGGCGGTGCCGGCGGCGGTTCGGGACCGGGTTCGACGGTCTCGTCGGCGGGCGTTGATCGTGGTCAACCGCCTTCCTTTCCGGGTGACTTCACTGTCGGTCAGGGTCGTCGTCCGGCCGTCGGGAGCCGCCCGTGGCCCGTTCACCCGTGCGAGCCGGCTGACGGTGTGCGACCGCGGCGGATCACGCGCTGAAGGAGGGCCGGTGAACTGCGCGTTCACGGTTGTGTCCGTGTTCCACATCCCTTGCCGGGTATCGAATGCCGTGTCCGTGTACGGGCATATGCTTCAAAGTGCGAAGCCGACCCCCATCCGGCTTCGGCCCTCCCTCGACCCTGGAGCAGTATGTCGACCGCCGCCCCTCGGGCATTCTTCGACCGGACGCACACCGACGATCTGATCGAGTTCCTCGGCACCTCGCCGTCCCCGTACCACGCGGTCGCGAGCGCCGCCGAGCGCCTGGAGAAGGCGGGGTTCCGTCAGGTCGCGGAGACGGACGCCTGGGACGGGGCGGCCGGCGGGCGCTACCTGATCCGCGGCGGCGCGCTGATCGCCTGGTACCTGCCCGAGGGCGCGGGGCCGGAGACGCCGTTCCGGATCATCGGCACCCACACCGACTCGCCCAACCTGCGGGTGAAGCCGGTGCCGGACACCGGCTCGGCCGGGTGGCGGCAGGTCGCGGTGGAGATCTACGGCGGGGTGCCGCTGAACACCTGGCTCGACCGGGACCTCGGCCTGTCCGGCAGACTCGCGCTGAAGGACGGTGGTGCGCGGCTCGTCCAGCTGGACGAGCCGCTGCTGCGCGTGCCCCAGCTCGCCATCCACCTGGACCGCCAGGTCAACGACGGCATGAAGCTCGACCGGCAGCGCCACCTGACCCCGATCTGGGGCCTCGGCCCGGTCGACGAGGGCTCGCTGATCGCCTACGTCGCCGAGCGGGCCGGGCTGGCCGCCGAGGAGGTGGTCGGCTGGGACCTGATGACCCACGACGTCCAGCCCGCCTCCTACCTGGGCCGCGACCGCGAGCTGTTGGCCGGCCCGCGCCTGGACAACCTGCTCTCGGTGCACGCGGCCACCGCCGCGCTGGCCGCCGTCGCGGTGGCCGTCGCCGAGGGCGGGGTCACGCTGCCGTACATCCCGGTGCTGGCCGCCTTCGACCACGAGGAGACCGGCAGCGAGTCCGACACCGGCGCGCAGAGCCCGCTGCTCGGCAACGTGCTCGACCGGACGATCCACGCCCGCGGCGGCTCCCCGGAGGACCGCGCCCGGGCGCTGGCCGGCACCGTCTGCCTGTCCTCGGACATGGGCCACGCCGTCCACCCGAACTACTCCGAGCGGCACGAGCCGGGCCACCACCCGCTGCCGAACGACGGGCCGATCCTCAAGGTCAACGTCAACAACCGCTACGCGACCGACGGGGTCGGCCGGGCGGTGTTCGCGGCGGCCTGCGAGAAGGCCGGCGTGCCGTGGCAGAGCTTCGTCTCCAACAACGCGATGCCCTGCGGTACGACGATCGGCCCGATCACGGCGGCGCGCCTGGGCATCAAGACGGTGGACTGCGGCATCGCGGCGCTGTCCATGCACTCGGCGCGCGAGCTGTGCGGGGCGGAGGACCCGTACCTGCTGGCGAGCGCGATCAAGGCGTTCCTGGAGGGCTGAGCCCGCTGTGCGGGAGAAGGGGCCCGGCGTTTCGTCGGGCCCCTTCTGCTGTCCGCTCTGTTGTCTGTCCGGAGCGGGTTACTCCATGCCCGCCAGGACCAGCGGGAGGCGGCGGGCGCCGTCGGCGACCAGCTTCACCGGCACGCCCCAGTCCTGCTGGTGCACGTGGCAGGCCGGGAACTCGATCTCCGGGTCGTCGTCGCAGGAGGCGGCCATCGCCGAGACGTGCAGCACGCCCTCGGTGATCCGGTCGGACAGCACCAGCTCGCGGGAGAGGTCGCTGTCCGCGCCCGCGCCGGAGACCAGCAGCTCGGGCGGGGTCGCGCTGACCAGCAGCCGGGTGGACGGGCCGTAGCGCTCGTCCAGCTTCTGGCCGCTCGGCGCCTCGAAGACCACGTCCAGCCGGAGCGCGCCGGGTGCGACCTCGGTGGCCGCGCGCTGGGTGCGGTGCGCCACCGACTCGACCCGTACCGCCTCCTCCGGCAGCCGCAGTCTGGTCAGCCGGTGCCGGGCCGACTCGACCACCACGATGTCGCCGTCCACCAGCACCGCCCCGGAGGGCTCGCGCAGGTCGGTGGCCAGGGTGGTGACCTCGCCGCTCGCCGGGTCGAAGCGGCGCAGCGCGTGGTTGTAGGTGTCGCTGACGGCCACCGAGCCGTCCGGCAGCACGGTCACGCCCAGCGGGTGCTGGAACAGGGCCTGGTCGGCGCTGCCGTCGCGGTGCCCGAAGTCGAACAGGCCGGTGCCGACGGCGGTTTCGACCGTCATGGTTTCACGTGAAACGAAGCGCAGCGCGGAGGTCTCGGAGTCGGCCACCCAGAGCTTCTGGCCGTCCGCGGAGACGGCGAGGCCGGACGGCTGGGCGAACCAGGTCTCGGCGGCGGGACCGTCCACCAGGCCCTCGTTGGTGGTGCCGGCCGCGACGCCGACCGTGCCGGCCGTCGGGTCGTACGCCCACAGCTGGTGCACGCCGGCCATCGCGATCCACACCTTGCCGTCGAACCAGGCGACGTCCCAGGGCGAGGAGAGGTCCACCTCACGGGCCGGGCCCTCGGTGGCCGAGCCCTGCCACCACTGGCGGCCGGTGCCGGCCAGGGTGGTGACGCTGACGCCGTCCTCGGCGAGGCGCACGCCGCGCAGCGCGTGGTTGACGGTGTCGGCGACGACCACGTCGTACTCGTGGCCCTCCGGCAGCAGCGCGAGGCCCTGCGGCTCGCTGAACCGGGGGCTGGCGCCGTCCACCAGGCCGCGCTGCCCGTCACCGATCCGGCGCACCACCGTCTCGCCGTCCTCGGCCAGCTCGACCAGCGAGTGGTGGCCGGAGTCGGCGACCAGGAAGTGCCCGTTCGGCAGCCGGACCGCCTTGCCGGGGAACTTGAGGTTCTCGGTGCTCGGCTCGGGTGCCACGTACGGGCCGTCGCCGCGCCGCAGGGTGCCCTTGGCCTCGTGCTCCGCCTCCAGCTCGGCCACCAGCCGGGCGATCGCGTGGGCGTGGCCCTCACCGGCGTGCTGGGCCACCACGTAGCCCTCGGGGTCGATCACCACCAGCGTCGGCCAGGCCCGGACGGCGTACTGCTTCCAGGTCGCGAGCGCCGGGTCGTCCAGCACCGGGTGGTGCACCTCGTACCGGGCGACGGCGTCGACCACGGCCTGGTGGTCGGCCTCGTGCACGAACTTGGGCGAGTGCACGCCGACGATCACCACGGTGTCGCGGTGCTCCTCCTCCAGCTCGCGGAGCTCGTCGAGGACGTGCAGACAGTTGATGCAGCAGAAGGTCCAGAAGTCCAGGATGGTGATCTTGCCCCGGAAGTCGGCGAGGGTGAGTTCCTTGCCGCCGGTGTTCAGCCAACCGCCTGCCCCGACCAGCTCGGGGGCGCGTACACGTGCACGAGATGCCATGGCTGTATCCAACCCCACGGGGGGTGGGGGCATTCCGGGGTGGGGTGGGGGGGTTCTGTGGGTGGGGGTGGGCTCTCGGGAGGGTGGGTGGCCGGGGCGGTTCCGGGGGTGGCCGCTCCGGGGGCTGGATGATTTTCCGACTGCCGACTCTGTGGGTGG
>NZ_JBSFGK010000176.1:0-8170 GCF_053596495.1 Kitasatospora sp. NPDC001683 | reverse complement strand
CGGCGAGTACACCTTCATCACCACGGGGGACTCCTCTTCCTCTGGATCTCCGCGATCCAGTGTCCGGGGTGTCCACACTTCGGGAGGAAGGCCCGTTCCTGGCGGGCACCAGCGCCGCCGGCTGCTCCCCGCCGTGCCGGCACATGTTCGGGTGGCGCCGCAGGCGCCCCCTGTCCGCTCTCGGCCGGGGGCCGTCAGGCCCCTTTCCCAGCCCCTCTCGGCCCGTTTGCGCCGCCCTTTTCCGGCGTCACCTCCAGCCTTTTTCGAGGGGCCGTCAGGCCCCGGCCCCCGCCGAAGGCCCGTGCGCTTTTCCGGCCCCCTTCCCGACCCTTCCTGGCCCCTCTCTTGTGTTTTGGTTGTCGGTGTTCGGGAGGGTGCGAGTCGGGTCGTTGTCGGCCGATAAGGGCGGGTAGGAGTTAGTGCTTGTTGTGACAATTAAGGCGGGATGCCAGGTGGCTGGTAGGTGGGTTTCCGGCCGGGTACCGGGCCCGGCTTACCGCCTGATTCCCGAGCGTTTGCCCGGTGGCATCCGAAGGCCGGGCACTGGTGACATTCCCGTGCGCCTCAGGGCCCCAGTGCTGCGCCCTGTCCGGGGCTTTTTGACCGAGTGGGTTGTGACGGTTGGTGGGCTGTTTCCCGGTCCTGTGCCCTGATTCCGGGGGGTGGTGCCGGGGCCGGGTCGGTGACAGCTCTTGCATCTTCGACGCCTCGCCCCGGCACGGGGCGACAGGGCCTGGGGAGGCTTGCCCCGGGGAGCCCCTCGCGGGGCCGCTGGAAGGGCGGGTGGTGGAGGCCCCGGCGGGGGTCCCCGACCCGGGGTTGATGATCGGCGTTTGGATTTCAGCGGCTCGGCGTGGCTGTTCACCGGGGTGGTCGAGGCTGTTTTCCCTGGTCGCGGGTGTTTGTGGTTGCGGATGGTGAACGGTGCAGCCGGGTGCGCGGTGAAGTGTCCCGCTGTGTTGCGGTGAAGGTCCGGCGCCGATCGTCATCGCCGGACCCGGGGTGTGGCTTGTGGTGGCCGTGGAGCAGGAGCATGAGGCTCCAGAGCCTTCTACGGGGTGTTCTGCCTCTCGGAGCCCTGCGAACCGAAGACCCGGGCCACACAACGATCGAGGGGACACCGAAGGCTCGGGCTGAATCGATGTCAGGGGTCGGCGGCGTTCCCGCGTCGTCGATGGTCGCGATGAAGTCGATGTCGGCCCAACCGCCGCGGAACAGGACGACCGAGAGCTGTGCGTCGCCGGGGCCTGTGATGAGGACGCCGATCGAGTGTCGGCCCCCACGCCGCGCCGACGGGCCACCGGAACCCGCGTTTCCGTCTGTCGACCTCGGCATCCTGCTCCAGCGCACCGACGACGGCTGGGCCATCGCCCACTACCAGGTCTCCCTCCTCCCTTGACCCGCCGTCTCCGGTCCCCGCCGCACCCCGCACCATCCCAGCCGACTGGCAAGATCCCGAAGAGGGCCTAGTCCGGGCTCCCCGGGAACCCCGCTCACTGAACCTCCCCCACTCGCTTCTAAACTCAACGAGCTGGGGAGTCGTGACAGCTGATCTCCCTGCGTGGTGTGATTAGTCGTCACCCGTCTGGGCTGGTCTGTGACCGAGAAGATTTGCCGAGTTGGCACCGGTTGGCACAGCTGACCGGCTGGAACCACGGTGATACGGTCGCTGGCCGTGACAGAGCCGCTTCCTGAGTTCCCGTATCACCCCGACCCGGTGGCCACTGGTGCCGTCGTCGCGTCCCACGCGGAGTGCAGCTGCTGCGGTCGGGCCCGCGGCTACATCTACACCGGTCCCGTTTATGCAGCGGAGAATCTCCGCGGTCGGTTGTGTCCCTGGTGCATCGCGGACGGTGGTGCGGCCGAGCGCTTCGAGGCCCAGTTCACGGACGTGGTCGACGATGTTCCGCTGGACCTGCTGTTCGCGATCACGCAGCGCACGCCGGGATTCAGCGGGTGGCAGCAGGAGCGCTGGCTGATCCACTGCGGTGACGGTGCTGCCTTCCTCGGGAGCGCCGGCGCCGCCGAGCTCATGGCCTGCCCCGAAGCATGGGCATCGTTGCGGCAAGAGCTCAGTTGCGGCCCCTGGTCCTCCTCGCAGGCCGAGCAGTACCTCATGGCGTTGTCCAAGAACGGCCAGCCAACCGCCTACCTCTTCCAGTGCCGGGTCTGTGGCACCCACCTCGCATATGCAGACGCCACGTAGCCCCTGGATCCGGGTGATGGGCCCGGTGGCACCCGCCTGTGTCGGAGCGAGCCACTGTGCAGTCTCAGCTTGACGTTTACTGACTTCGGCTTGTCAGGGTGAGGCGGGGGTGTCGAGGGTCAGGCCGGTGCCAGCTATGAAGCCATCGAGGGTGTCGGGCCGGTACTGCAGGCGTTTGAGCCGGTTTCGCACGAGGGCTTCGAGTCGGTCGAGGGCGACCACGGCGAGGTTGGCGAGGCTGCGTTCGACGTGGGCCCAGACCCATTCGACGGGGTTGAGGTCGGGTGAATAGGCGGGGAGCAGGAACACCGTCAGCCAGGCACGCTCGGCGATCAAGTCGCGCACGGCATGGGAAATGTGGGTGTTCAGGCGGTCCCAGACCAGCACGATCGGTGCCTTGACCAGCTGGTGGACGCCGTCGATCAGTGCGATGAAGTCGCGCTCGCCCATGCTCCGGCGCTTGCCTCTGCCTGCGGGGTGTGAGCTTCCCCCGCTGCGCGGGAGGTGTTGATTACCTGGTCAGGGCGGGTGGGGGTGGTTCGACGGCCACTGGTTCGGCCGTCGCCTGGTCGGCGTAGTACTTCGCCTCGTATTCGTCGGGGCTGAGCCAGCCGAGGCGCTTCTGGATGCGGCGGGTGTTGTACCAGCCGTCGATGACCCCGTTGCCCAATTGCCCTATGCGGCGAGGTCGAGTGCTGCGAGGTGTGATGTCCGGGTGTGGGCGAGTGGCTTTTCGTTCCACCAGGCGTCAAGACGGATGAGGTTGATGGCTGTGGCCGTCAAGACGTGCGCCAGATGAGTCTTTCGCAGGCCGATGTAGCGGGTCTGGCGCACGCCGGTGGCCGCGATGGCCTGGTGGATCGTGCCTTCGACACCCGCGCGGACCGCGTACCGGTCCTTCCACTCGTCGGTGGCCTGCTCGGCTCGGAGGCGCTCGAGAACGGCGTCTTGTTCCTGCGGGCGGATGGTGAGCTGCCGACCGTAACGGGTGGAGCTGGTGCACTGGTCGCGTACCGGGCAAGGAGCGCACGTCTCGGTGGCGAAGCGGATGCGGATCGCAGGTCGCTGGTTGTTGTCGAGTCCTTCGGTCCAGTACCGGCTGACGGCACTGTTGGGACAAATTGCATGCCGCTCAGTCCAGTTGATGGCGAACGATGCCTTACCGAAGCCATTGGCCTGCACCGTCTGGCGGGTCGTGTTGGGTCTGACCGGGCCGATGACGCGCACTCCGTACTCGGTCGGGGCGGTCAGCAGGAGCTCGGCGGAGATGTAGCCGGCGTCCATGTAGTGTTCGGCGGGCAGCAGGCCCTTGTCGTCGAGGCGGTCGTGGATCTGGTCGACGACGACCGGGTCACCCGCCGTGGCGTCCGTGGTGACGACATGGGTGACCAGGTGTGGACGGCCGACTTCGGGGGCGTCGCAGGTCTCGCTGAAGTGGACCTTGTAACCGTCCCATGCCGATCCGCGCTTCACCGCGTTGCGGGAGTCCGGGTCATAGGGTGAGGTGATTCTGACTCTGCTGGGCGGGAGATCGTCTTTCCCCCGCCATGCCACCTCCTGCACTCCGTCGATCACCGTGCGCTTGAACTGCTGCAGCCATACCGTCCGCAGGGTGGCGACAGCAGGGATCTCCCGCAGCCAGCCCGGAGCCGAAGGAGACACCACGGCTTCGAGTAGGAGGTATCCGTCAGCCGCGATGCGCCAGGTGAGCTGGACCCGCTTGGCCTCCTCGCTCGGCAGGCGATAGGAGTCCACTCTTGCCCCGTAGCGGTCCTGTCATGAGGGATCCATCCAGGAGGTGAGCCATCCGGGCGCCGAGACGGCGATCGCCTCCAGTGCCGCCCGAAGGGTCTCGCCCACGAACTCCAGACGATTCAAGTTCCTTACCACAGCGAGGACATGGGTGGAGTCGGTGCGCTGCCGGCCTCCTGCCGCGACCAGTTTCAGTTCGGCCAGTCGCTCCAGCAGAAGATCCAGAATCCTCTCCTCCAGGCCGTGGGCCAGGAGCCGGTCCCGGAACCCGGTCAGCACGGTGAAGTCGAAGCCCGGATGGGCCAATTCGAGGCCCAACAGGTACTTCCAGTCGATCCTGGCCCGGACCGCGTGGGCGGCCTGCCGGTCAGTCAGGTTCTCAGCGAACTGCAGCACGCACACCAGCGCCAGCTGTCCGGGCGAGACCCCAGGACGGCCACGGACACCGAAGGCCGATCGAAAGTCCTCGTCGTCAAACAATGGGCCGAGCGAGTCCCGGACCCGCATCGCCAGGCACCCCTTCGGAAACGCCGCGCGAGCGACCACCCGTGTTTCCTCGGGAACCTCCCGGCCCGAACCGCCACCCATCGACATCTCTCCACCCCGTCCCGCGACCGCACGACGGACCCGAAACCCCGGCCGCTGACACGAATCCTCCGGCTCACCGCTGCCGCGCGATGATGAGATCACGCAGGTTCACCCAATTGGGCAACGGGGTCCGTCGATATAGGCGAACAGTGCGAGGTCGGCGTCGGTGCGGGTCGTGAAGGTCGTACGGCGGACACACTCGGTCTTCAGGACGCTCCAGAAGTTCTCCGCGAGGGCGTTGTCGAACGAGTCGCCCACGCTTCCCATGCTCGGCTCGATTCCCGTCTTCAGCAGGCGAGTTGTGAGCTTGATGGACGTGTATTGACCGGGTTCAAGGGGTCGTTGCAACACCGCTGGTTTGGAGCGAGAGTAGCTGATCGTCGAGAGCCTCCGCAGGAGTTCTCCAGCCGAGTGTTTTCCGCGGCCGGGTGTTGAGCGCGCCTGCGACGGCTTCGAGGTCGCGGGCGGTCCAGCGGGCCAGGTCCGTGCCCTTCGGGAAGTACTGCCGCAGCAGCCCGTTCGTGTTCTCGTTCGTGCCCCGCTGCCAGGGGCTGTGCGGGTCGGCAAAGTAGACGGCGATGCCTGTGTCGGCCTTCAGCTGGGCGTGCCGGGCAAGCTCCTTACCTCGATCCCAGGTCAGCGATCTGCTCAACTGCTGTGGGATGTTGGCCATTTGGGCTGTGAGGGCCTTGCGCATCGCCTCGGCTCCGTAGCGGGCCAGCGCGGGGCCGTTCTTCACCCTTGGCTCGACGCCGTAGCCTTCCATCCGCGGAAGGTGGACCAGGATCGTGAACCTGGTCGTGCGCTCCACGAGAGTGCCGATGGCGGATCGGTTCGTCCCGATGATCAGATCGCCTTCCCAGTGGCCCGCGACGGCCCGGTCCTCGGCCTCAGCGGGACGCTCGCTGATCATCACGTCGGGCGTGACGTGACCGGCCGCCTTCCGGCGGGCGCGCGAGCGCGGAACCCGAAGGGCACGCCCGGTCCGCAGGCACGTGACCAGCTCACGCTCGAGCGCGCCGCGGCCCTGGACGTAGAGGGCCTGGTAGATCGCCTCGTGCGAGATCCGCATGGATTCGTCGTCCGGATAGTCGACCGGCAACCGCTTGGCTATCTGCTCCGGACTCCACGCCGTCGCCCAGCGCCGGTCCTGACGGCGGGGCTTGTTCCGCCCCTTCCACTCCTGGGTCGCCGGACCCGGCGCCGGACTTCCGTCGGGAACCTGGATCAAGCCGGCCAACCGGTCCTGCACGTACTCGCGCAGCCGCTCGTCGGCCGCGAGCTTCGCGGTCTTCGGCCGGCCTGCCGCCAGCTCGGCCTTCCACTGCGCGATCGAGGCCCGGTAGTCGAGCCTCCCGCACCTCGTGGCTGCGTTGCGCCGCAGCTCCCGAGAGATCGTCGACGGTGAGCGCCCCAGCCTGCGGGCTATCTCCCTCACGCCGGTGTCCTGGGCCCTCAGCAGGGCGATCTCCTCGCGCTCGGCGAACGACAGATACCGACCTGACAGCGGACTGAGCTGGATCGAAGGCATCCCGCCACGATCGCGGAACCACCGCGAACCGACCGGCCCGGACACGCCGCACGCCAGCGCGGCATCCTCGCTCGTGAGTCCTTCGGCGATCTTCAACCAGAACGCGCGCTCCACGTCCCGACGCACCGGCGGCCGGCCCGGCGATCGCATCGCCGGACGCCCCGTCACCTTCGTCGTCCATCCCGCAGGCCGCCCCACCGACACCTCCACAATCGAGGTGTTGCGACGACCAGTTGAATCCACCCAGAACATCTTCGATCGAGTGGAGAACCACGCGCAGGTCATCCCGCAGGGAAACGATCCTGCATGCATGCCGCTGACCTGGGATTTTCACGGAACTCTGGTCAGAGCCACATCGTCACGGCGGACCGTCAGGACCCGCGTGCAGCCCCGACGCAGCCTGGGCGCGGCGGCGCGGACCGCGGGAGGGGTCGCGCAGGCGACGTTCGTCCACGCTGGGTAATTCGTTGGGCCGGAGTGGTTAATCCTCGGCGACGCTCGCCGCGCTCGGGTGGTAGGGAGCGTATCCAGAAGATCCGTTTTGTGGACATCCAGGAGCGTCATGCGAACTCGATTCACCACCCTGGTCCTGTCAGGGTTGACGTCAGCGGCCCTCGTGTGGGGCGCCGGCGGTACGGCCTCCGCCTCGCCCGTCGCCGACCACAGCGCGGCCTCCGCCTCGACGAAGGCCAGGGGCGAATGGGTCGACAGCCTTCTGCGCCTGGCCGAGGGCAGCAGCACCTCGGCGGACGGCGCCATGACCGTCACCAGCAGCGGTGCCGTCCGGCCGATGCAGGCCGTCCGCCCGTTCCACCGGACCGACGTTGACACCGCGCCCGAGGCCGCCCTGGCCGACGGGCAGGAGCCCGGCGCCGCGCTGTCGGATGACACGGCCCAGGCCGGCGAGCCGGGCACTGAGGGCGAGCGGCTGACGGGGCAGGCGCCGTCGACGCTTCCCATGGACATGGGAACGAATGGCAGCAAGAACTGCCTCCACGAGCCCGGGCACGAGCACCGCGGGCACCTCGCCGGCCAGGGCCTCGGCAAGAACTTCTGCCTGCCCGAGGTTCCCGGCATGCCCTTCGAACACGGCGAGCACGGCGTTCCCGGCATGCTCGCCGAGCACGGCAAGCACAACGAGCACTGCAAGCATGACGAAAAGTGCGGGCACGCCGAGCACGTCGAGCACTGCAAGCATGACGAAAAGTGCGGGCACGCCGAGCACGTCGAGCACTGCAAGCCTTGCGAGCACGGCAAGCCTGATGAGCACGGCAAGCCTGACGAGCACGGCAAGCACGACGAGCACGGCAAGCACGACGAGCACGGTGGCCAGGAACAGGCTCAGAACCAGCACCAGGGTCAGACCCAGGGCGTCGACGTGACCGTCGTCGTGCAAAACAGCATCACCAACAACAACGACAACAGCTCCAAGAGCACCGCCGTCAACCTGAACAAGGTCAAGTTCGTCGCGGAGGAGGTCGAGGCACGGCCGGAGCACAAGCCGGCCCACCACGGCGAGCACAAGATGAAGTCCAGCCACCATGGTGAGGGTGAGGATCACCATGGCAAGCCCCCTCACGGCCAGCTGGCCGAGACGGGCGCCCCGAAGACGCCCGTCCTGCTCGGCCTCTCCGCCGCGTTCCTGGCGGCCGGCGCGGCGGCCACGCGGCTCAGCCGCCGGCGCGCTTCGCAGCGGTAACCCACCCCGCGGACAGGCCAGAGCGCAGGAAGTCGGCCGGGCGACTCTGCTGGCGAAGTCGCCCGGCGGTTGGTTGTGCTGCGTCCTGGTGAGGTGTCGGGGATTCCGGCGGAGACCATGGCGTTGGCTCGCAGGCCTACGGCGTGATCGCCTTCACCGCCCGGTCGCCTGGGGAGGCGGCAACCCCGAAGAGCTGGCCGACGGCCTCGACATCGACGCCTTCATCCAGGCCGCCACGGCCGACGAAGCGCTCCAGCAGCTGTCGCCCCGCCCGGCGACCAGCTCGCCAGTAGGCACCCAGGCCCGGATCCCGCAGCCCAGGGCGAGGAATTCCGCGTGGTACGTGCGGCCGGAGACTCCGGCGCGGTTGATCCGGTCCACGGCGGCCAGTACC
>NZ_JBSFGK010000175.1:0-8382 GCF_053596495.1 Kitasatospora sp. NPDC001683 | reverse complement strand
CCCACAGAGTCGGCAGTCGGAAAATCATCCAGCCCCCGGAGCGGCCACCCCCGGAACCGCCCCGGCCACCCACCCTCCCGAGAGCCCCCCACCCCCAAACACCACCCCCCGCTAGGGTTCCCGAGTGGATCTGGATCTGGGGCAGGTGCGGGCCTTCGTGGTCACCGCTGAGGAGTTGCACTTCGGCCGGGCCGCCGCCCGCCTGGGAATCAGTCAGCAGGGGTTGTCGAAGCGGGTGGCCCGCCTGGAGGCGGCCCTCGGGGTGCGCCTGCTGGAGCGGGACGCGCGCGGAGTGGGCCTGACCGGGGCGGGGGAGCGGTTCCTGGAGCCGGCGCGGCGGGTGCTGGTACAGGGGGAGCGGGCGGTGGCGGCGGCACGGGAGACCGAGCGGCCGTTGCGGATCGACGTCTGGGGGCACCTGTACGCGCCGATGCGGACACTCGCGCAGGCGGTGGACGCGGCGCCCGGGCTGGAGGTGGAGCCGGTGCCGGGGCGGGACCTGCCGTCGGTGGCAGCGGCGCTGCTGCGCGGGGAGTCGGATGCCGGGTTCGGCCGGGTGCACGCCCTGCCGGACGGCGCCGACGCCGGTCTGACGCACCGACTGGTCCGGCTGGAGCCGGTGGACGCGCTGCTGAGCGTCAATCATCCGCTGGCCGGCCGGGACGCCCTGAGCCCGGCCGAGCTGCGCGGCAGTGTGCTGCGCTATCCGGCGGCGGTGGACCGGCTGGACTTCCTGACCCGCTTCGCGACCCGGTTCGGCATCACCGGCCGGGTCGGCTCGACCAATCTGGGCCTGGAGCACTTCGTCGACCAGGTCGCCGCCGATCCGAGTTGCTTCTCCCTCGTCCCGGCCGACAGCCCACTGCCGGACCGCCCGGGCGTGCGCACCGTCCCGCTGACCGACCCGACCCCGCTGTACGCCTGGTCGCTGCTCTGGCGGATCGACCGGAACGTGGAACAGGACGGCCAACTGGACTGCCTACTAAGGGCGTTCACCGCCGAGGCGGCCCGCAGCCGGTGGCTGGAGTACGACCCGGCCCGGGACTGGCTCCCGGACGCCGACGAAGCCGCACTCCAGCCACGAACCGACGAAGCCGCACTCCAGCCATGAACCGACGAGGCCGCGAAGTCACCCCGCCACGGCCTGGTACGCCAGCACCTCGAAGTCCCGCACCACGGCCGGCGGCGTGGCGCTCTCGAACATCCGCTGGGTGAGCAGGACCCCGGTCAGCCGCTCGGCCGGGTCGTTGAACCACGCCGTGCCGAGGCCGCCCTCCCAGCCGTAGCGGCCGGGTGAGGCGAGCCCGGAGCGGGCGGTGGCGACGGAGACTCCGAAGCCCCAGCCGTCAAGCTCACTCCGTCCCAACATCGGCTTCGCATAGGTGAGTTGGACTTCCGAGAGATGGTTGGTGGTCATCAGCCGGACGGCCGGACGGGACAGGATCCGGACACCGTCGGTGCCCTCTCCCTCGGCCAGCAGCATCCTGGCGAAGGCGAGGTAGTCGTCCAGCGTCGAGACCAGGTCCCCGCCGCCGTCGTCGAAGCGGGCCGGCCGGCCCCAGGCGCTGCCGGCCGGCTCGTCGTAAGGGACGAGCCGCCCGCCGGCCCGGTCGAGCACGTACTCCACCGGGAGCCGGTGCAGTTGGTCGGCGGGGACGGTGAAGCCGGTGTCCCGCATGCCGAGGGGCTCGAGGACGCGTTCGCGCAGCACCTCGCCGAGCGGCCGGCCGCAGGCGCGGGCGAGCAGGACGCCCAGGACGGCGGAGCCGGTGTGGTAGTGCCACCCCGCGCCGGGCTGGTGCAGCAGTGGCAACTCGCCGAGGCGGCGCAGGTATTCGTCGGGTTCGGGGTAGCCGGAGCGCGGCGGCCGGACGTCGACGCCGAGCTCGGCCGTCGCCCGGACGATCGGCGCGGACGGCGGGAGCATCGCGAGGCCGTGGCCGAGCCCGAAGGTGAGCAGGTCGCGCAGGGTGATCGGCCGGACGGCGGGTTCGGTGTCATCGAGCTCGCCGTCCGGTCGGCGCAGTACCCGCCGGTCGGCCAGCTCGGGCAGCAGTTCGTCGACCGGGTCGTCCAGCCGCAGCACGCACTCCTCGACCAGGGTGAGCGCGGCGACCGCGGTGACCGGTTTGGCCATGGAGGCGATCCGGAACAGGGAGTCCCGCCGCATCGGGGCGGTGCCGGCCGCGTCCTGGCTGCCGAGCACCTCGACGTGGAGGTCGCCGTCCCGCACGACGGCGGCCACCAGCCCGGGCACCCCGCCCCGCTCGACGTGCCCGGACAGCACGTCGTGCAGCCGCCCCAGCCGGTCCTTCGAGAGCCCCGTCGCGCCGTTCATCGGCCACCGCCTTCCGCATGGTTGACGTCACGTCACATCCGGCGTCCACTGTGCCGCACGACACTGACGAATCGGCGGCGGCAAACAGCGGCGCCGGCTCACCACCAGGTGCTCTGGCTCCGCAGCACCGACCCGTCCGCGGCGTAGGAGGTGGCGGTGTTGTCGGTGGAGCCCAGCCCGCGGACGACGGCGTACCAGTGGACCGGGGAGTCCCCGAGCGCGACCGGGACCGCCTCGACGGAGCCGCCGGTCTTCCAGCTGACCACGACCCTGGCGACCTCCGGCCCGACCGGGACGACCACCATGTCCGGGCGGCTCGCCTTCCCGGTCACCCGGTTGAGCATCACGCCCTTGATGGGGCCCGGGTCGTCCTTCACCGTCCCGCCCGGGGCGGTGGTCGCCTCCACGAAGTCGCCGGGCTGCCGCTTGCCATCCGCGATCAGGTAGACGTCGACCCGGTCGGCCTGCGGGTCCCAGACCGGGTTGCCGCTCTGCGCGGGGTCGCCCGGCAGCGTCGGGTCGGCGGCGCGCCGCTCCGTCCAGATCAGCTCACCCTGCTTGCGGCCGTCCGCCGCGGTCGGGGCCGCCGGCCACAGCGCGGCCCAGACCTCCATGGCGTGGCCGTTGACGGCGCCCTCGCCGACCTTCGCCCGGATCGGGGTGAACGGGTCCCGCGCGGTCCCGGCCGAAGCGGACGAGGCGGCCGAAGCCGTAGGGCCGGCCACCGCCGTCGGCACACCCGAGGCCCCCGCCGTCGGCACACCCGAGGCCCCCGCCGTCGGCGTCCCCGGCCCCGCCGCCGGCCCCGAGCCCGACGATCTGCCCGAAGCGATCGCCGCCGCCGAGGAAACGGCCGCCACCGAGGCCCCGCCGGCCTCCCGCCCGTAGCCGCCGACCGCCGTCCCCGCCCCGGCCACGGCCACCACCAGCACGGCCGCCGCGCCACCGGTCAGCAGCCGTCGGCGCCGCAGCCGACGCCGGCCCCCGGCCAGCAGCCGGTCGTACGGAACGGCGCCGATCTCGAGGCTCTCGGCCACGTCGCTCAGCCCGTACGACGCCGCGGCCTCGGCTCCGGCCAGGTCACCGGCCAGGTCACCGGCCAGGTCCTCGTTGCTCATCTTCCGCCTCCGATGGTCGTCAGCCCGCTGAGTGAGGAGGTCTCCCGCAGCTTGGCCAGCCCCCTGGCCGCCTGGCTCTTCACCGTGCCGACCGAGCAGCCCATGGCCGCCGCGGTCTGGGACTCGCTGAGGTCCTCCCAGTACCGCAGCACCACGGCCTCGCGCTGGCGGGGCGGCAGCGCGGCGAGCGCGGCGAGCAGCACGGCCCGGTCGTCCGGGTCGGGCCCGGTCGGGGCGGGCCGGTCGGGGAAGACCTCGACCAGGTACTCGGCCGGTCTGCGCCGGAACCGCCGGGCGTGCTCGTTGATCAGGATCCGGCGCACGTAGGCGTTCGGGTCGTCCGCGGCACGGACCTTGTTCCAGTGGACGTAGGCCCGTTCCAGGGCCTGCTGGACCAGGTCCTCGGCGCCGTGGCGGTCCCCCGCCAGCAGGTACGCCGTCCGCAGCAGCCGTGACCACGCGCTGCCGGCGAACGCCCGGAACTCGTCGTCCCGGGCGGTCTTCTGGGCTCCCATGAGCACCTCCTCGAACCCCCAGAGCCCGGAACCGCGGCCGACCGTTGCCCGGCGTTCGCGGCTCGCCGTTCGCGATTCCGCGCCGGCGGCTGTGACACTGGAGGGGCTCGAAAACCGAGGTGCGCTCCGCCGTGCCTCCTTGCGAACCTAGAGGGATGCCCGCAGTGAGTTCTCCCGCAGTCCAGTCCGCCCCCGCACCCACCGAGGGTCCCGGAATCGGTGAGCTGGCCGCCCGCCTGCCCGAGCTGACCCTGCGCGACGAGGTCCGGATCGGGCGTCGGCTGGAGGGGGCCCGCCGGGTCCGCAAGCCCGAGGCCCGGCAGAAGATCGCCGCCGAGATCGCCGCCGACATCGACCGCGCCGAGCTGCTGGTCGAGCAGCGCCGGGGCGCGGTGCCGAAGATCACGTACCCGGCCGAGCTCCCGGTCAGCCAGAAGAAGGACGACATCCTGGAGGCGATCCGGGAGCACCAGGTGGTGATCGTCGCGGGTGAGACCGGCTCCGGCAAGACCACCCAGATCCCGAAGATCTGCCTGGAGCTGGGCCGTGGCGTGCGCGGGCTGGTCGGCCACACCCAGCCGCGCCGGATCGCCGCCCGCACGGTGGCGGAGCGCGTAGCCGAGGAGCTGGACACCCCGCTGGGCGAGGCGGTCGGCTGGAAGGTCCGGTTCACCGACCAGGTCGGCCAGGACACCCTGGTCAAGCTGATGACGGACGGCATCCTGCTCGCGGAGATCCAGACCGACCGCGATCTGCGCCAGTACGACACCCTGATCATCGACGAGGCGCACGAGCGCAGCCTCAACATCGACTTCCTGCTCGGCTACCTCAAGCAGCTGCTCCCCCGCCGCCCCGACCTCAAGGTCGTGATCACCTCCGCGACCATCGACCCGGAGCGCTTCTCCCGGCACTTCGGCGACGCCCCGATCATCGAGGTCTCCGGCCGGACGTACCCGGTCGAGGTCCGCTACCGCCCGGTGATCGACGACGCCGAGGACGACGCCGACGAGGCGGACCGCGACCGGGACCAGATCCAGGCGATCTGCGACGCCGCCCAGGAGCTGCAGGACGAGGGCCCGGGCGACATCCTGGTCTTCCTCTCCGGCGAGCGCGAGATCCGCGACACCGCCGACGCCCTCAACAAGCTGAAACTGAGGAACACCGAGGTCCTCCCGCTCTACGCCCGGCTCAGCTCGGCCGAGCAGCACCGGGTGTTCCAGCGCTCCAACCTGCGCCGGATCGTGCTGGCCACCAACGTGGCCGAGACCTCGCTGACCGTCCCCGGCATCAAGTACGTGATCGACCCGGGCACCGCCCGGATCTCCCGTTACAGCCACCGCACCAAGGTGCAGCGGCTGCCGATCGAGGCGATCAGCCAGGCCAGCGCCAACCAGCGCAAGGGCCGCTGCGGCCGCACCTCGGACGGCATCTGCATCCGGCTGTACTCGGAGGAGGACTTCCTCTCCCGCCCCGAGTTCACCGACGCCGAGATCCTGCGCACCAACCTGGCCTCGGTGATCCTGCAGATGACCGCGGCCGGCCTGGGCGACATCTCCGCCTTCCCGTTCCTGGACCCGCCGGACTCGCGCAACATCAAGGACGGCGTCCACCTGCTGCACGAGCTGGGCGCGCTGGACCCGGACGAGAAGGACCCGCGCAAGCGCCTGACGGCGCTCGGCCGCAAGCTCGCCCAGCTCCCGGTGGACCCGCGGATGGCCCGCATGGTGCTGGAGGCGGACCGCAACGGCTGCGTGCGCGACGTCATGGTGATCGCCGCCGCGCTGTCCATCCAGGACCCGCGCGAGCGCCCCGCCGAGAAGCGCCAGGCCGCCGACGAACGGCACCGCCGGTTCTCCTCGGAGACCTCCGACTTCCTCTCCTACCTGGCGATGTGGCGCTACGTCCGGGAGCAGCAGAAGGAGCTCTCCTCCTCGGCGTTCCGCCGGATGTGCAAGTCCGAGTTCCTCAACTACCTGCGGATACGGGAGTGGCAGGACGTCTACACCCAGCTGCGCACCGTCGCCAAGCAGTTGGGCGTGACCATCGAGGAGCCGCACCCCGACGCCGAACCGGACGCCGACCGGATCCACCAGTCGCTGCTGGCCGGGCTGCTCTCCCACATCGGACTGTTCGACGTGGAGAAGCGCGAGTACGGCGGCGCCCGCGGCGCCCGGTTCGCGGTCTTCCCCGGCTCCGGCCTGTTCAAGAAGCCGCCGCGCTGGGTGATGTCGGCCGAGCTGGTGGAGACCTCCCGGCTGTGGGCCCGGATCAACGCGAAGATCGAGCCCGAATGGGTCGAGCCGCTGGCCGGGCACCTGATCAAGCGCAGCTACAGCGAGCCGCACTGGGAGAAGAAGGCCGGCGCCGTGCTGGCGTACGAGAAGGTGACCCTCTACGGGATGCCGATCGTCGCCCAGCGCAAGGTCAACTACGGCCGGATCGACCCGGAGCTCTGCCGCGAGCTGTTCATCCGCAACGCCCTGGTCGAGGGCGACTGGGAGACCCACCACAGGTTCTTCGCGGAGAACCGCAAGCTGCTCGGCGAGGTCGAGGAGCTGGAGAACCGGGCCCGCCGCCGGGACATCCTGGTGGACGACCAGACCCTGTTCGACTTCTACGACGCCCGGCTGCCCGAGGAGATCGTCTCCACCCGGCACTTCGACTCCTGGTGGAAGAAGGCCCGGCACGAGCAGCCGGACCTGCTGAACTTCGAGAAGTCGATGCTGATCAACGACGCCGCGGACGGCGTCACCGAGGCCGACTACCCGGACCACTGGCAGCAGGGCAAGCTGCGCTTCAAGCTGACCTACCAGTTCGAGCCGGGCAGCGACGCGGACGGCGTGACCGTGCACATCCCGCTGCCGGTGCTCAACCAGGTCACCGCGGAGGGCTTCGACTGGCAGATCCCCGGTCTGCGGGAGGAGCTGGTCACCGCGTACATCAAGTCGCTGCCCAAGGCGATCCGGCGCAACTTCGTGCCGGCCCCGGACTTCGCCAAGGCGGCACTGCGCCAGCTGAAGGACCGCCAGGAGCCGTTGCTGCCGTCCCTGGAGCACGCCCTGAAGCGCCTGACGGCCGTCACCGTGCCGCCGGAGGCCTGGGACGACGAGCGGGTGCCCGAGCACCTCAAGGTGACCTTCCGGGTGGTGGACGGGCGGCGCAAGCTCGCCGAGTCCAAGGACCTGGAGGAGCTGCGGCTGCGGCTCAAGCCCAAGCTCAAGGAGACGCTCTCCTCGGCGGCCTCCGGCCGGGGCATCGAACAGGGCGGGCTGACCGCCTGGCCGGCCGGGCTGCCGGTGCTCCAGCGCACCTTCGAGCAGCGCTCGCGCGGCCACTCGCTGCGCGCCTACCCGGCGCTGGTGGACGAGGGCGGGTCGGTCGGCGTGAAGCTGTTCGACACCCCGGAGGCGCAGGCGCAGGCGATGTGGGAGGGAACGCGCCGGCTGCTGATGCTGACCACCACCTCCCCGGCCAAGTCGATCCAGGGCCGGCTGGGCAACCAGGCGAAGCTGGCGCTCTCGCACAGCCCGCACGGTTCGATCAACGCCCTGTTCGAGGACGTCGTCTCGGCCGCGACGGACCGGCTGATGGCCCTGGCCGGCGGCCCGGCCTGGGACGAGGCGGCCTTCGGCAAGCTGCACGACAAGGTACGGGCGGACCTGTACGACCTGTCCGCGGACACCACGCTGAAGACGGCCACCGCGCTGATCGCCTTCCACAAGGCCTCGACCCGGCTGAAGTCGGTGAGCAGCCCGGTGCTGCTGAACGCGGTGAACGACGTCCGGCTGCACCTGGCCTCGCTGGTGCACCCGGGCTTCGTGACGGCCACCGGCTGGCAGCGGCTGCCCGACCTCAAGCGCTACCTGCTGGCGGTGGACCGCCGACTGGAGGCGCTGCCCGACCACCCGCAGCGGGACGCCCAGCAGCTGCTGAAGGTCCAGCAGGTGCAGCAGGCGTACGGGGAGCTGCTGGCGGCGGTGCCGGCCGGGCGGCAGCCGTCCGACGAGGTGCGGGCGATCCGCTGGATGATCGAGGAGCTGCGGGTCAGCTTCTTCGCCCAGGGGCTGGGCACGCCGAGCCCGGTCTCGGAGAAGCGGATCATGAAGGCGATGGAGTCGGCCCGGGCGGCGCTGTGACCCGGGCGGCGCCCTGAGCTGCGGGTGCGCGGCGGGCCCTCAGGAGCCAGTTCGACCTGGGGGCCCACCATGGGCTACGATCTGTCTTGTTCGCAGCGCGGCAAGCGAGTGAACGAGATCAGAAAACTCTGGTCCCGTGGAGCAGTTGGTTAGCTCGCCACCCTGTCAAGGTGGAGGTCGCGGGTTCAAGTCCCGTCGGGATCGCCGCAGTGCGAGA
Organism: Kitasatospora sp. NPDC001683; assembly: GCF_053596495.1. Lineage (NCBI taxonomy): Bacteria > Bacillati > Actinomycetota > Actinomycetes > Kitasatosporales > Streptomycetaceae > Kitasatospora > Kitasatospora sp. NPDC001683. The sequence goes on along the minus strand of NZ_JBSFGK010000175.1, from coordinate 58 downwards.
GGCCCGGAACCGTCAGGTTCCGGGCCGCACGCGTTTTGCCGTCCGCCAAGTAACCCCG
>NZ_JBSFGK010000174.1:0-8454 GCF_053596495.1 Kitasatospora sp. NPDC001683 | reverse complement strand
GACGACCAGCAGGCCGAGCACGTCCACGTCGCCGTCGTCCCCGCCCAGGGGCAGCAGCCGCAGCTGGACGAGGTCCGCGCCTTCGTCACCGCCAAAAAGGGCCGCATCTACGCCCCCGAAGCCCTGCACGTGGTCGACGCGATCCCGCTGACCTCCGTCGGCAAGCCGGACAAGAAGCGCCTGCGCGAGGCGGCCTCGAACCTCTGAACCAAGGAGGTAGGCGGGTGCCCGGTGCCCGGTGCCCGGTGCCCGGTGCCCGGTGCCCGGTCAGGGCACCAGCACCAGCCGCCCCCGCAGCCCGCCCCGTTCCAGCCGCTCGTGCGCCCGCGCCGCGTCCCCGAGCGACAGGGTGTCGGGCCACGCGCAGGGTCAGCCGGCGCTCGCCGGCGACCTGCGCCGACGCCTGGCCGGCGTCAGCGAGAAGACGCTCACCCAGACCCTGCGCACCCTCGAACGCGACGGCCTGCTGCACCACACGTCACCCCACCGTCCCCGCCCGCGTCGACTACGCCCTCACCCCCCCTCGGACGGGACCTGCTGCCCCTCGTCCACGCGATCAAGACCTGGGCGGAAACCCACATTCCCCACGTCCTCGCCGCCCGCGCCGACCACGACCGCTGCCACGCAGGCGATAATTGACGAGCAATCACATCTCGATGACCGGAAGGAATTCGGCGTGACCGAAAAGCAGGACACCACCCCAGCGCGCAGCAGGGCCACGGCCGCGGCCGCCGGACTGATCGCCGGCCTCCTCATAGCCGGCGTCCCGCTGCTGCTCACCGGCAGCGGAGGCGACGGCGGCGGCCCCGTCACCTCCGCCGCCTTCGGTGGCCTGGGCGAAGACCTGCACGCCCCAGACACCCTGCCCGGCGGCTTCACAACGGTGACCGCCCAGGCCGACACCCCGCTCGCCAAGAACGCCGCCACCAACGAGGCCGGCGGCACCCGCACCCTCTCCCAGGCCTACGGCGGCGCCGCCGCCACGGTACGCCAGTACACCGACGAGGGCATGCGCGACTTCCTCGTCCTGGAAGCCGTGCGCGCCGCCAGCCCCAAGCCCTACACCCCCTACGTCGACCCGGCCTCACTCGGCCAGGCCAAACCGGGCACCGAGGTCGTCACCGTCGGCCAGGTCTCCTGCCTGGTCTCCTACCAGCCCATTCTCACCGGCCAGGACGTCACGCCCGAGAAGACCAACGTCCAGCTGTGCGAACGCACTTCGGCTCACCTGACGGTCCGGCTGCGCTTCGCCGGCTCGGAAGAGCTGCAGCACCACATCGACCAGGCCGCGCACCTGACCGACCAGGCCTGGTCCGCCCTCGCCTGACCCCCGGAGGGCAAGGCCGACCAGCAGGCCGAGGGCGCCGGCGGCCTCGGCGACGCCGAGCCAGGTCCGCGGGAGCGGGGTGACTGCGTCGGTGACCGGTTGCATGCCGTGATCGTTCCACCCGGGCGGCGCAGCCTGCGGCCGGGTTCCGCAGTTCAGCGGCGGGTGAAGGCGGCGATGTCCGCCAGCGGCGGGTCGTAGCCGTCGGTGGTGTCCACGTGCAGGCGCGGCACGCCCGGCAGGGCCAGCGGGGTGAAGTCGTCCAGCAGGTTGCCCGCCCCGGGTGGGGCGGCGAGCAGTTCGCGGTCGGCGTGCGCGGCGCGGTGGCGGCCGGTGGCCAGGCGCTCGGCGATCCGGCGGCGAGCCAGCGCCGGGTCCACCCGGCAGTGCACCACCCGCACCTCGGTGCGGGCGGCCAGTGGTGCCAGGAAGGGGCGCCAGACCCGGTCCTGGTAGGCGGCCTCCGCGACCACGCTCACCCCGGCCCGCACCAGCACGTCCAGCACCTCGAAGAAGGCGTCGCGCACCGCCTCGTCGGCGTTGGGGGAGCGGGTGCCGGCGTGCAGCAAGCCCTCCTTCAGCTCGTCGCGGCACACCGCGGGGCAGCCGAGCGCGCCGGCGAGCGCGTGCGCCAGTGTCGTCTTCCCGCTGCCCGGCCCGCCGCTCAGTACGATCAGCACCGCTCGTCTCCCCTCCAACCCGGCTGCATGCACCCTCTGTTGACATTCTGTACCCGAAACCCGCGCCGACCGGGCTCGTTGTGTCCGGTGAACGGACGGATCGGCCCGGGAACGCGGCGAGGTGCCGCGCGGGCCCGGTTGGAGGGATGTTCATGACCGACACCGAAGCGGGCACCGCGGTCCGCCGTGGCAGCCCGGACTCCGCGGTGGACCGGGTCGCCGACTTCTACGGCGCCTACGTCGACGCAGTCTCCGACGGCACCGACGACCTGGCGGACGAGCTGCGCGGCCACTACCTCACCGAGGACCTGCGCCAGCGCCTGGCGGCCTGGGAGGAGGCCAACCACGCCGACGGCGTGCTGCGCGCCCAGGACGTGCCGACCGCGTGGGAGGTGGCCTACCACGACTCGAGCGCCGGGCACTTGTTCACCACCGTCACGCTGACCTGGGGCACCGGGCCGGACGCCGGGCACACCCGCCTGGCGGTGCAGAGCGACCTGAGCACCAAGCTGATCTCGGACATCGAGGACGCCCCCGGCGCGTAGCGGCGGGTGCCGCCGCCCGGGGTGCCGCCGGGGCCGCTTCAGGCCCAGGCGGCGGTCAGGCGATGCGGCAGGGTGTCGTAGGGGAGGCAGTCGACCACCGGCAGGCGGTGGGCGCGGGCCTGGGCGGCGAGCCAGCTGGAGTAGCGGGCGCTGACGGCGGCGCGCTCGCGCTGCGGGCCGCAACCGGGTTCGCGCCGGGCGTAGTTTGCGCTGATGCGAGCCGCGTCGCCTTCGTGGAGGAAGACCGCCCGTACGCGCCGGCCCTGCGCGGCGGCCTCGGCGGCGGCCCTGGCGGCGGCCCGGGGGCTGAGGTAGTCGCCCTCGACGATGGCGGGCACGTCGACGCTCAGGCGGTTGCGCACGACGCCGAGCAGGGCCTCGTCCAGGGCATGGGCGGTGGCGATCTGCAGTTGGAGGACGCGTTCGGTGTCCAGGCCCCGGGCCGGGGTCACGCTGAAGTGGTGCAGGCCGGGGTGGGTGCGCGGGGTGGTGGCGGCCTGCAGGGCGGCGACGACGTCGTCGAATTCGACGGTGAACGCGCCGCTCGCGGCGGCGAGGTGGGCGGCGGCGCGGCTCTTGCCGAGGCCGGAGGCGCCGCCGATCAGCAGGACGTCCCAGGGGCGGTGGTCAGTGTGCACGGGGTCACGGTACGGGCCGGGCGAACCCGCCCGGCCAGGGCGGTCAGGGCCGTTCGCGGGTGGCGCGGCGGACGGACCAGGGCAGGACGAACCACAGGGCGGTGAAGATCAGGGCGATGACGGCGCTGATCGCGAGCGCGATCGGCGCGCCGAGGACGACGTCCAGGACGAGCAGGACGGCGCCGGTGAGTGCGGAGGCAAGCAGTAGCAGGCCGAACTGGGCGATGCGGGCGGAGACGTCCACGATGCGGGCCTTGCCGGGGTGGTGGAACAGGCCGCGGTGCAGGGCGACGGGGGTGGCCAGTACGGCGGCGGCGACGACGGTCAGCAGCAGGGTGGCCACGTAGATGTCCTGCTGGGCGTCGGACAGTTGCGGAAAACGCGGAGTGAAGGCGACGCCGAGCAGGAACGCGAAGACGATCTGCACGCCGGTCTGCAGGACCCGCAGTTCCTGCAGCAGTTCCACCAGGCGCCGGTCGGCCCGCACCGCCGGGTTCTCCCACCCCGGGGGCAGGGGCGTGGGTTCGTCGTGACGCCCGGGACCGGGACCGGGGCCGTGGTCTGGGTCGGATCCGGGTCCGTGGTCGGGTGCAGGGCCGGGCGGGGGAGGGGTGTTCATGTGTCACATTGTGCTGGGCGGCGCGGCGTCAGCCCGTACGGTCCGTCGGTTCGGTGCCGTCCAGGCGTTGCTGCCAGGTGGTGAGCAGGGTCTGCAGGGCTGCGGCTTCGCCAGGGCTCAGGTGGGAGAGCAGGCGGTGTTCGTTGCGCACGTGGGCGGTGAACGCCTCGTCGATCAGGCGCAGTCCGGCGTCGGTGAGGGCGACCACGCGCCCGCGCCGGTCGTCCTCGGCGTGACGGCGGGTGACCAGGCCGGCGCGTTCGAGGCGGTCGATCCGCTTGGTCATCGCGCCGGTGGTCACCATGGTGTGGGCGGCGAGTTCCCCGGGAGCCCGTTCGTAGGGGGCGCCGGCGCGGCGCAGTGCGGCGAGTACGTCGAACTCGCCCTCGCTCAGGCCGTAGCGCTGGTAGACGAGGGTGAGTTCGCCGGTCAGGCGGGCGGCGAGGCGGTGCAGGCGCCCGATCACGCCCTGGGGGGAGACGTCGAGGTCGGGGCGCTCGCGGCGCCAGGCGGCCTGGATCAGCGCGACGTGGTCGCCGTCGCCCGGGTGCTGCTGGTGCTCCATGGGGTCATCCTATTCCGGTAGCTTCCTGGGAAGCTATATTGTCTTCCATGGAAGCCAATGTGCGGTGGGTCCTGCTGACCGCCCTCGCCCCCATCGCCTGGGGCGCCAACTACTGGGTCACCCATGCCTACCTGCCCGCCGACCACCCCCTGTGGGGCGCCACCCTGCGCGCCCTGCCCGCCGGACTGCTGCTGCTCGCCCTCGCCCGCCGCCGCCCCCACGGCCCCTGGTGGTGGCGCAGCGCCCTGCTCGGACTGCTCAACACCGCCGCCTTCTTCGTCCTGCTCTACCTCGCCTCCCAGCTGCTGCCCACCAGCACCGCCGCCACCGTCATGGCCGCCTCCCCACTGGCGATGCTGCTCACCGCCTGGGCGCTGGCCGGGCAGCACCCGCACCGCGCCCACCTGGCCGGCGCGGTGCTGGGCCTGGCCGGGGTGGCGCTCACCGTGCTCGGGACGGGCGGCGCGCTCGAGGGGGCGGGGCTGGCCGCCTCGGTGGGCGGCATGCTGGTCTCCTCCGTCGGCTACGTGCTCGCCGCCCGCTGGCGCGAGGGCGCCGACCCGCTGGCGACCACCGCCTGGCAGCTGACCGCCGGCGGCCTGCTGCTGCTGCCACTGGCCGCCGGCGTCGAAGGCGCGCCGCCACCGCTCGGGGGCCCCGCCCTGCTCGCCTTCGGCTACGTCACCCTCGCCGCCACCGCCCTCGCCTTCGCCTGCTGGTTCACCGGACTGCGCCACCTGCCGGCCGGCACGGTCGGCCTGCTGGGACTGCTCAACCCACTGACCGGGGTGCTGCTGGGCACCGCCCTGGACGGCGACGAACTTGGGGCACGTCAGGTGGTGGGACTGGCCCTGGTGGCCGGCGGGATCCTGCTCGGACGCCCCCGCACCCGCCCCCACACCGCGACCGTCGCCGAACCCGCGGTCCCAGGCTTGCCGAGGCGGCGCGTGCCGTGATCGGATGGGCGTCGGCATCGCGTGCCGGTGGCGGACCGCGCCAGGCATGGAGGTGCACGACCGAAGGGACTGCCCACCCGTGGCCTCCCCCCTCATCAACGGCCGTACGGCCGCCCTCAGTCTCCAACTCTCCCAGGCGCACAACGAACTGCGCCGCCGCCTCGCACGCGTCCGCTCAGGCCTGGGCCGGCGTCAGACCGGCGACGACTCCCTGATCACCCACTGCCTCGCCTTCTGCACCTCCCTGACGATCCATCACCAAGGCGAGGCAGAAGGCCTGTTCGCCGCCCTGGTGCACGAACGCCCCGACCTCGCACCCACCGTCGCCAAACTCGTCGAGGACCACGGGTTCATCTCCGCCATCCTCGCCCGGGTCCGCGAACTGACCGAACAGTCCGCGGGCGAGGGCGGGGCGGACCTGGAGGCGATCGGACGCGAACTCGACGGACTGGCCGCCATCATGGAGTCCCACTTCGGCTACGAGGAACGCGCCCTCGCCGCCGCCCTGGACGCCGGGGTGTCCGACGAGGACGGCTGGACGCAGCCGGTGCTGCGCTTCCGGATGCCGTAACGCCGTAACGGCCCGAAAACCCGCCGTCGTAAAACCCTTGGCCCCGCCGGGTCCGGCTTCCCTACACTCACCACGCGGCCGCACCCCCGGGGTGCGGACGCCCGACCATGCCGACGGACGAGACCAGGGACAGGGGGTGCAGCGGCCATGCCGAAGCACAGCGCCGCCGCCCCCTCTCCCGCGTCGCGGTACGAGGTGATCCTGGTGTCCCCGCCCTTCCGGTGCCCGCTGCGCGGCCGGCACCGGGGCAGTGCCGCCACCGCCTGAGCCGTCCGATTCCCTGCACGGTCCTTCCCGGCCACTGATCTGACGGTTCGTCAGAGCTAGCGGCACTGTGTCAATCGCGCGCCCACCCGTTGAACAACCGCCCCTCGAAAGGCAACCGGGCCATGCGCACCGACACCACCACCAGCACCGCCATGAGCACCACCACCAGCACCGGCACCGCCGGCATCGCCGCCGTCCGCAACCTCGGCATCCTCGCCCACGTCGACGCCGGCAAGACCACCGTCACCGAACGGATCCTCTACCTCACCGGCACCACCCACAAGCGCGGCGAAGTCCACACCGGCACCACCGTCACCGACTTCGACCCCCAGGAACGCGACCGCGGCATCACCATCTTCGCCGCCGCCGTCAGCTGCGCCTGGGCCGGCCACCGGATCAACCTCATCGACACCCCCGGCCACGTCGACTTCGCCGACGAGGTCGAACGCTCCCTGCGCGTCCTGGACGGCGCCGTCGCCGTGTTCGACGCCGTCGCCGGTGTCGAGCCGCAGAGCGAATCGGTGTGGCGCCAGGCCGAACGCCACGGCGTGCCCCGCATCGCCTTCGTCAACAAACTCGACCGTGCCGGAGCCGACCTGGACGCCGCCGTCGCCTCCATCCGCGAGCGCCTGCACCCCCACCCGCTCGCCGTCCACCTGCCCATCGGAGCCGAGGACGCCTTCACCGGCGTCGTCGACCTCGTCCACCACCGCGCCCTCACCTGGGACGAGGCCGGCGCCCTCACCGAAGGCCCGGTCCCCGACCACCTCGCCATCGAAGCCGCCGACCGCCGCCACGTCCTGGCCGAAGCGGTGGCCGAACTCGACCCCCAAGCCCTGGAGGAGTACTGCACCCACGGCTCCCTCAGCCCCGCCACCCTCACCGCCGCGCTGCGCCGCCTCACCCGCACCGGCGAGGCCGTGGTGGTCCTGGGCGGCTCCGCCTACCGCAACCGCGGCATCGAACCGCTGCTGGACGCCGCCGTCGCCTACCTGCCATCACCCCTGGACACCCCGCCCGTACGGTCCGCCGACCAGGGCGCACAGCGCAGGGCCGACCCGCAGCAGCCCCTCACCGCCCTGGTGTTCAAGGTCACCGCGGCCCCCACCGGCCGCCTCACCTACCTGCGCCTGTACGCCGGAACCCTGCACAAGGGCGACACCGTGCTCGACGCCGCCACCGGCCGCACCGAGCGCATCGCCCGCATCCTGCGCGTCCAAGCCGACCGCCACACCGAAACCGACCACGCCCTGGCCGGCGACATCGTCGCCGTCATCGGCCCCAAGTCCGCCCGCGTCGGCGCCACCCTGTGCGACCCCGACCACCCCATCCTGCTGGAGGCACCCGTGAGCGCCGAACCCGTCGTCACCGTCGCCATCGAAGCCCGCCACAGTGCCGACACCGACAAGCTCACCGCCGCCCTCGCCCGCCTCGCCGAGGAAGACCCCTCACTGCGCCTGGCCACCGACCCCGAGACCGGCCAGCGCACCCTGTCCGGACTGGGGGAGCTGCACCTGGAGGTCGCGGTGGAGAAGGTACGCCGCGACGCCGGCGTCCAAGCGGTCGTCGGCCGGCCCCAGGTCGCCCTGCGCGAGGCCCTCGTCGAGGGCGTCACGGGCTTCGTCCACCGGCACGCCAAACAGGACGGCGGCGCGGGCCAGTTCGCCCACCTCGTCCTCGACCTGGCACCCGCCGCCGACGGCTTCGCGTTCACCTCCACCGTCACCGGCGGGCGGGTACCGCGCGAATACGTGCAGGCCGTGGAAGCCGGCTGCCGCGACGCCCTCACCGACGGACCGCTCGGCGGCCACCCCGTCACCGGCCTCGCCGTCACCCTCACGGACGGCATCACCCACCCCAAGGACTCCTCCGAACTCGCCTTCCGCACTGCCGCCCGCCTGGGCCTGCGCGAAGCGCTGCGCGCCTGCCGACTGCAGCTGCTGGAACCGCTCGCACAGGTGACCGTCACCGTGCCCGAGGACGCGCTCGGCACCGTCCTCGGCGATCTGGCCGCCCGCCGCGCCCAGGTCCAGGCCACCACGACGACCGGCCGCGAGGGAACGGCCCAGGTCAGCGCACTGGTACCGCTGGCCGAACTGTTCGGCTACGCGGGCCGCCTGCGCAGCCGCACCCAGGGCCGCGGCACCTTCACCACCCGTCCGGCCGGCTACGCCCCCGCCCCGACGCCGGCCGGCTGACCGCCGTTCCGGCCCTCCCCGCCGTCGCGGGGAGGGGGCGTGGCCTTCGCGACGGCAGTACACCCCCCAAACCCAGAAAAAAACCCCG
>NZ_JBSFGK010000173.1:0-8941 GCF_053596495.1 Kitasatospora sp. NPDC001683 | reverse complement strand
GACGGGCAGCAGCCTGCCCGTCGACCGGACGAGGGGGAGGGAGCGTCATGACGCGAGCGGTTGTGGTGGGGGGCAGCATCGCCGGGCTACTGGCGGCGGCCGCGCTGGCCGGGACGTTCGACGAGGTCCTGGTGTTGGAGCGGGACCGGCTCGGCGCGGACGAGGGCTTCCGCCCGGGGGCGCCACAGGCGCGGCACGCACACGGGATGCTGCTGCGCGGGGCACAGGCGGTCGAGCGGCTGCTGCCCGGGCTGCAGGAGGAACTGCGGGCGGATGGGGCTGCGGTGGTCGACATGGGGGAACGGCTCCTGGTCTCGAACCAGGGGCAGGCGGCCCCCCGGCAGGCGCTCGGGCTGCCGCTGCAGCTGTTCAGCCGGAACTTCCTGGAGACCAGGATGCGGCACAGGGTCGAGGCCCTGCCCGGAGTGACGGTGCGGGACGCCACCTCGGTGACCGGGCTCTGCGCAGCGCACGGCGGGACGCGGATCACCGGGGTGACCGTCCAGGCCGCCGGAGAGAACGATGCGCCGGTCGCCTCGGCCGAGGTGATCGACGCCGACCTGGTGGTCGATGCCAGCGGGCGGAACTCGCGGGCCGCCAACTGGCTCGGCGCACTGGGGTATCCGGCACCGGAGGAAGTCGTGGTCGATGCCGGGCAGTCCTACGTCACCGCGTGGCTGGACCGGCACGACGCGCTGTCGGACACCGGCGGCGCGGTCTACGAGATCGGGCAGCACCGGGCGCGCGGCCGGGGCGGCATGGGCGTGGCCATCGAGGGCGGCCGGATCCAGGTACTGCTGTTCGGACGCGGCTCGGACCAGCCGTCGACCGACCCGGCGGAGTTCCGGGTCCAGGCCCGGCGACTCGGTTCGCCGATGCTCACCGCGCTGGCCGAGGCGGTCGGTCCCGGGACGCCGCTCTACACCTATGCGAAGCTCATCAACCGCCGTCGGCTCCACCACCGGATGCCGCGCCGGCCCGAGCGGTTCGTGGTCATGGGCGACGCACTGTGCATCTTCAATCCCGTCTACGGGCAGGGGATGACGGTCGCCGCCCTGCAGGCCGAGGACCTGCGGACCGGAGCCGCCCGACTGCTGCGTGCCCCGGGCGGAACCCGCGCCCTCCAGCGCCGGCTCGCCCGCCGTACGTCGGTGCCCTGGCTGCTCGCGACGGCACAGGACTCGCGGTGGACGGACCGGCCGTCGCCGCTGAGCCCGGTGTGCGGCTGGCTGTTGAACCGGATGGTGGCCCGCATCGCGGAAAGCCCGCAGCTGCACAAGGGGTTCCTGCAGATCCTCCAGCTGGTCGGGCCCACCGCACTGGCCGACCCGCGCGCCCTGTACGCCCTGCTCCGCCCAGGGCCCACCCGCCGTAGCCGGAGGGCGGGTTGACCGGCTGAGCAGCCACCTGGAACTCAGTCTGAGGAGACCGAGCCGTTTCCCCGTGCAGGATGGTGAGTGGGGTCGTTCTCCATGGTGACGGCTCAGTAGTCGATGCGGTCGGCCCGCGCGAGCCACACGTCGAACGGGGCCGTACGGTACGGCAGGTCCAGCTGCTGGACCGGCATCGGCCACAGCGGTTCGACCTTCTTCTCGAACAGGTCGTAGAACCTGCGGTCGTCGAAACCGGCCACCGCGGCATCGTGCCGATCGGCGCAGTAGACGATCCGACCGACTCGCGCCCACAGCGCCGAGGAGAGGCACATCGGGCACGGCTCGCACGAGGTGACCAGGACGCAGCCCTCGAGCGAGAAGGTGCCCAGTTGCTTGCAGGCGGATCGCATCGCGCTGACCTCGGCGTGCGCCGTCGGGTCCAGGGTCGCGGTGACCTGATTGTTCCCGAACGCGATGATCTCGCCGTCCTCGACGACCAGTGCGCCGAACGGACCGCCGCCGTTCGTCACGCTTTCGGTGGCCAATCTGATCGCTTCGTGCATCCAGGCGCGCTCGAGGCCCTGGATGCCCGTTTCTTGAGTGTGCGCGGTCATGGTCATTCCTTTCGGAGACGGTGGGAGAGTTCCCGAATGCTCTGTTCGCACGGCCGGACGATCTCGATGCGCCGACCGGATGACTTCTCCGGCGCGGACGGGAAGCCCGATCCTCATCCGTTGCGACTCGTTCGAGGAGTACATCGCCGACCGAACGAAGTCGGTCAGGGGTGGAAGGCATGAAGACGTACGGAAACCCTGACGGCCCCTTCGTAGAGTTCTACAAGGATCGCTCTGCCCGTACCATCGCAGGTAGTTGACGTCACATCAGCAGTTGGCCCATCGCCCCAGGTCAGGTGACCGCTCCTCGATCACCGCCGCTCTCGGGGGCCCGAGGACAAGCCCTTGACCCGGCTGTCCGCAGCCGCTACTTTGCGGTAGCAGACGACCCATGACGACCGGAAGGAGGCGACCCTCGGATGAACACCGACTCTGATCTCTGTCGCCTCGCCCACGACACGGTCTGGGTTGCGGGTCGGATCGCACACGGCTGCTGAGTACGCCGTTCCGGGTGCCCGTCCGTGGCACGTTCCGCTTTCCCGTCATGACCTCCGGCACGTCACTTTTGCGTGCCGCTTTCCCGCCCGCTCCTCGCGCGTGGCGCGTCTGAACACAGAAAGCTGCCTGAAATTGGCGAACAGTGATGAAACGACCGATCTCCCACCGACGCCAAGGCGCGCCACGTTGAGCGCACGGATCACGGTCAACGGCAAGGAAGCACCGATTTCACCGGCCGCGCCGCACACCACGGTGTTGGATTTCCTGCGCGACCGTGGCCTCACCGGCACCAAGGAGGGCTGCGCCGAGGGTGAATGCGGCGCCTGTTCGATCCTGGTGGCCCGTCCCGGGGTGAACAAGCCCACCGACTGGGTGGCGGTCAACGCCTGCCTGGTCCCGGTCGCGGCGCTCGACGGTCAGGAGATCGTCACCTCCGAAGGTCTCGCCACCGTCGGCGGGCCCGGCACGCCCCCCACCCTGCACCCGGTGCAGCAGGAGATGGCGGTCCGCGGCGGCTCCCAGTGCGGTTACTGCACACCGGGGTTCATCTGCAGCATGGCCTCCGAGTACTACCGGCCCGACCGCTGCGCGCACCCGGGCTCGGACCCGGACTCGGCCCCGTACTCAGACTCGGACGCGGCGGACAGCACCGGTACCGAGCACGGCCCGAACGGCTTCGATCTGCACTCACTGAGCGGAAACCTGTGCCGCTGCACCGGCTACCGCCCGATTCGCGATGCCGCGTTCGCCCTCGGTGCCCCCACCGACGAGGACCCGCTGGCGCGGCGTCGCGAGCAGTCCCCGCCCGAACCGGTCGCCACCGAATACGTCCAGGGCGACCGCGCGTTCCTGCGCAGGGGCACGCTGGCCGAAACCGTGCACCTGCTGCGCGAGCAGCCCGACGCGGTGGTGGTCGCCGGCTCCACCGACTGGGGGGTGGAGGTGAACATCCGTTCCCGCCGGGCGGATTGCGTGGTCGCCGTCGACCGGCTGTCCGAACTGCGGGAGCTGCGGGTCGAATCCGACCACATCGAGATCGGTGCGGCGCTGACGCTCACCGAGATCGAGCGCCGCCTCAACGGCAGCGTCCCGCTGCTCGCCGAGCTGTTCCCGCAGTTCGCCTCCCGACTCATCCGCAACAACGCGACCTTGGGCGGCAACCTGGGTACCGGCTCCCCCATCGGTGACAGCCCCCCGGTGCTGCTCGCGCTGGAGGCCTCGGTGGTGCTCGCCAGCGCCGACGGTGAGCGCGAGGTCCCGCTGGCGGACTACTTCACCGGATACCGACAGAGCGTGCGCCGCCCTGACGAGCTGATCCGCGCGGTGCGCATCCCGGTGCCGCTGTCCCCGGTCACGGCCTTCCACAAGATCGCCAAACGGCGCTTCGACGACATCTCCAGCGTGGCGGTCGCCTTCGCCCTCGACGTCGAGGACGGGACCGTCCGCAAGGCACGCATCGGCCTGGGCGGTGTGGCCGCCACCCCGATCCGCGCCCTCGCCGCCGAGGCGGCCCTGGAGGGCAGGCCCTGGACGGCGGAGACCGTCGAGGCCGCGGCCCGGGAGCTGCGGGCCGTCGGCACACCGATGACCGATCACCGCGCCAGCGCCGAGTACCGCTCCGCGATGCTCGGCCAGAGCCTGCTGAAGCTGTACGCGCGAACCACCGAGGCGGTGTCGTCATGAGTCAGCTGTCCGAACGCCCCGACCGGCCGGTCGTCGGCACCTCGATGCCGCACGAGAGCGCCCACCTGCACGTCACCGGGACCGCGCTCTACACCGACGACCTGGTCCACCGCACCAAGGACGTGCTGCACGCCTACCCGGTCCAGGTCATGAAGGCCCACGGCAGGATCACCGCGCTGCGCACCGAGCCCGCGCTCACCGTGCCCGGTGTGGTCCGCGTGCTGACCGTTGCCGACGTGCCCGGCGTCAACGACGCCGGGATGAAGCACGACGAACCACTGTTCCCCGACGAGGTCATGTTCCACGGCCACGCGGTCGCCTGGGTGCTCGGCGAGACCCTGGAGGCGGCCCGGCTCGGAGCCGCGGCGGTCGAGGTGGAACTCGACGAACAGCCCTCCCTGATCACGCTGCGGGACGCGATCGCGGCCGGCAGTTTTCACGGCGCCCAGCCCGTGATGCTGACCGGCGACGTCGAAGCCGGCTTCGCCGACTCGGCCCACGTGTTCACCGGCGAGTTCCAGTTCTCCGACCAGGAACACTTCTACCTCGAGACCCACGCGGCACTCGCCCACATCGACGAGGCCGATCAGGTGTTCGTCCAGAGCAGCACCCAGCACCCCTCGGAGACGCAGGAGATCGTCGCCCACGTGCTCGGACTGCACAGCCACGAGGTGACCGTGCAGTGCCTGCGGATGGGTGGCGGCTTCGGTGGCAAGGAGATGCAGCCGCACGGGTTCGCGGCCGTCGCCGCGCTCGGCGCCAAGCTGACCGGTCGGCCGGTCCGGGTGCGCCTCAACCGGACCCAGGACCTGACCATGTCCGGCAAGCGGCACGGCTTCCACGCCACGTGGAAGATCGGCTTCGACTCCGAGGGCCGCATCCAGGCCCTGGACGCCACCCTGACCGCGGACGGCGGCTGGAGCCTGGACCTGTCCGAGCCGGTGGTGGCCCGCGCGCTGTGCCACATCGACAACACCTACTGGATTCCCAACGCGCGCGTCGCCGGGCGCATCGCCAAGACCAACAAGGTCTCCAACACCGCGTTCCGCGGCTTCGGCGGACCGCAGGGCATGCTGGTGATCGAGGACGTCCTGGGCCGCTGCGCGCCGCTGCTCGGCCTGGATCCGATGGAGTTGCGGGAGCGCAACTTCTACCAGCCGGGCCAGGGCCAGTCGACGCCGTACGGACAGCCCGTCGCCCAGGCCGAACGGATCTCCGAGATCTGGCGGCAGGTTCAGGAGAACGGCGGCACCTCCGATCGCAGGCGCGAGATCGCGGCCTTCAACGCCGCGCACCCGAACACCAAGCGGGCGCTGGCGATCACCGGCATCAAGTTCGGAATCTCCTTCAACCTCACCGCCTTCAACCAGGGCGGCGCGCTGGTGCTGATCTACAAGGACGGCTCGGTCCTGATCAACCACGGCGGCACCGAGATGGGCCAGGGCCTGCACACCAAGATGCTGCAGGTGGCCGCGACGACCCTGGGCATCCCGCTGCACAAGGTGCGGCTGGCCCCGACGCGAACCGACAAGGTGCCCAACACCTCTGCCACCGCGGCCAGTTCCGGCGCGGACCTGAACGGTGCGGCGGTGAAGAACGCCTGCGAGCAGTTGCGCGAGCGGCTGCTGCGGGTGGCCGGCACCCAGCTGGGTGCGAACGCCTCCGACGTCCGCATCGTCGACGGCGTCGCGCGCGTCCTCGGCAGCGACCGGGAGCTGGCCTGGGACGACCTGGTGCGCAGCGCGTACTTCCAGCGGGTCCAGCTGTCGGCGGCCGGTTACTACCGGACCGAGGGGCTGCACTGGGACGCGAAGACGTTCAGGGGCTCGCCGTTCAAGTACTTCGCCTACGGCGCCGCCGCGACCGAGGTGGAGGTGGACGGCTTCACCGGTGCGTACCGCATCCGGCAGGTGGACATCGTGCACGACGTCGGCGACAGCCTGTCGCCCATGATCGACATCGGTCAGGTCGAGGGCGGTTTCGTGCAGGGCACGGGCTGGCTGACGCTCGAGGACATGCGGTGGGACAGCGGTGACGGGCCCGACCGCGGCCGGCTGCTGACCCAGGCCGCGAGTACCTACAAGCTGCCGAGCTTCTCGGAGATGCCCGAGAGGTTCAACGTCACGCTGCTGGAGAACGCCACCGAGGAAGGCGCGGTGTACGGGTCCAAGGCGGTGGGTGAGCCTCCGCTGATGCTGGCGTTCTCGGTTCGGGAAGCCTTGCGGCAGGCCGCCGCCGCGTTCGGGCCGAGCGGGGTCAGCGTCGAGTTGGCCTCGCCCGCGACGCCGGAGGCGGTGTACTGGGCGATCCAGGCGGCTCGCCGGGGCGAGGTCTCCGGGAAGGGTGTCACCGCGACCGGTGCCTCGGGGAACGGTACCTCGGGGAACGGTGTCGCGCGCAACGGTCTTGTCAGCGATGGCCGCTCCGGGAACGGGCACGCCGGCAACGGCGGGAGCCGAACCGACGCAGAAGCCCTGAGCGGTGCCTGACATGACCTGGGTCACCGCGGTCGCGCGGCTGCGAGCACGCCGGGAGCACGGCGTGCTGGTGACCGTCGCGACCGTGCGCGGCCATGCCCCGCGGGACGCCGGCGCGAAGCTCGTGGTCGGGCAGACCGGGACGTGGGGCTCGATCGGCGGCGGCAACGTCGAGGCCGTCTCGATCGATCGGGCCCGGGAGATGATCGCCACGTCCAAGCCGGAGCCGGAGCTGATGGATTTCGCTCTGAACGACAAGGTGACCAACCGCCACGGCGTGCAGTGCTGCGGCGGTACGGTCGCGGTACTGCTCGAACCGCTGCCGGTGGTACCGGCGGTGGCGGTCTTCGGCGTCGGGCACGTCGGGCTGGAACTGGCGCGCATCCTGGCACGACAGGACCTCGACCTGCACCTGATCGACACCCGCCCCGACGTCCTCACCGACGAACGGCTCTCCGTGCTGGCGGACGCGGTGGCGCAGGTGCACGTGCATCACACGCCGCTGCTGCCCGAGGAGATCCTGGAGGAACTGCCGCGCGGCACCCACGTCCTGATCATGACCCATGATCACGCCGAGGACGCCGCCCTGTGCGACGCCGCCTTGCGCACCACCCATCTCGGCTCCATCGGGCTGATCGGGTCGGCGAGCAAGTGGGCGCGGTTCCGCAAACGCCTGGCCGGCGAGGGAGGTCACGACGAGGCCACCATCGCCCGGATCAGGACCCCGATCGGGCTGGCCGACATCACCGGCAAGGAACCCGCGACGATCGCCGTGAGCGTCGCGGCGGATCTGCTGCGCACCTTCGAAGCCGAGCGGAACTGATCCTCGAACCTCGAACCGGACCGACGGGGGTGCCCCGCGCTCGTGCACCCGCACGCACTCGGGGCACTCCCTGCATCGCGGCGTTCCGGCCGCGGCAGGAGCCCAGGGCGGCCCTGACCAGGACGACGTCGGGCCCTCGTACCGAGTGCGCAGCGCGCCCGCGCGGACCGGTGGGCATCACAAGACGGTTTCGAAACCGCCCCGGAGGCAAAGCTGAGCTTGACTCAGGCCTGAACGGGGCGTTTTCTTTTGCTCCATCGCGTTTGATTGCGATGCTTTCTGATCGATTCTGTTGCTACTGGCTGATCGGCCCCCACCCTCAGGAGCCCCACCATGCACCTCTCCCCCCGCGGCCGCCTGGCCCCGCTCGCCGCGCTGAGCCTGGTCACCGCCTTCGGCCTGACGGCCTGTTCCACCGGGCAGACCTCCTCCTCCGGCGCCGACGCCTCGGTGGCCCCGGTCTCCGGCAAGGTCTCGATCACCTACCTGCAGAAGCAGGGCGACCAGCAGTACTTCGTGGACGAGGCCGCCGGCGCCAAGGCCAAGGCGGCCGAGCTGGGCGCCGACCTGAAGGTCGTCAACCTGGGCAACGACGCCAACAAGACGGTCAGCGAGGTGCAGGCCGCGATCGCCCAGAAGAGCAACGGCCTGATCATCGTGGTGCCGGACCCGGCGGTCGGCCCGCAGGTCGTCCAGACCGCCCGGGACGCCAAGGCCGCCCTGCTCACCTCCGACGACCAGGTCTGCGCGAGCGGCCCCTCCCCGACCCAGTGCGCCGCGGGCGACCTGGTCCCCCGGATCGGCTTCTCCGGCCAGCAGATGGGCCAGCAGGTCGGCCAGCGCGCCGCGGAGGAGTTCAAGAAGGCCGGCTGGAACCCCGCGGACACCCGGATCATCTCCGCCTGGAAGCAGGACGTGACCGTCTGCGGCGACCGGGTCAAGGCCGCGAAGGCCGCCTTCGACCAGGCCGCGCCGGGCGTGCAGAACCTCGATGTGGCCACCGACAACACGCCGACCGGCGCGCAGGACAAGGTGGCCGCCACCATCACCGCCAACGCCGGCGTCAAGCACTGGGTGGTGTGGGGCTGCAACGACGAGAACGTCCAGGGTGCCGTCACCGCCCTGCAGAACGCCGGGGTCAGCCCCGACGACATCGACGGCGTCGGCCTCGGCGCCTACCTGGCGTGCAAGGACTGGGCCTCCGGCAAGCCCTCCGGCATGAAGGCCGCCCTGTTCATCAACGGCAAGGACGTCGGCGCCCTGTCGGTGCAGACGATGTACGACAAGCTCAAGAACGGCAAGGACTTCCCCAAGGAGGCCTTCGCCCCGACCAAGATGGTCGACGCCGCGACCTGGCAGTCCGCGGGCGTGTCCTGCAGCTGACGCCGCACCGGGAGCGGCGCATCCGCAGCTTCCAGCCGCGCCGGGGCCGGATGACCAACGCCCAGGCGAGCGCCCTGGACCGGAGCTGGG
>NZ_JBSFGK010000172.1:0-8979 GCF_053596495.1 Kitasatospora sp. NPDC001683 | reverse complement strand
CCGGGGCGCGGGCGCCTGGGCGTGGCCCGGGGGGGGGGCCCGCCGCTCCCCCGGCCGGCCCCGCGCGGGGGTCGCCCCCCCCCCGGGGGGCCGCCCACCGCTCGGTGAGGGGTCAGGACTCGGCGCGCTCGACCATGTCGACGACCTTGCCGGAGGCGTCGAGCGTCACGCGGAAGTAGTTGTTCTGGCAGGGGTAGGAGCCCTTGCTGTCGTGCGGCGTGGCGATGCACTCGTTGATGTGCTTGACCAGGGCGGCCACGTCGACCTCCTTGGGTGCCACCACCACCGAGTTGAGGTGGCCCTTGGCGGTGGGGGCGAACGGTGCGGTCTTGTTGGCGCCGGTCGGCGTGAACTGGACGTCGTTGACGCCGCACTCGTCCTTGGTGTCCTGGTAGACCAGGGCGGTCGCCGAGGTGCCCTTGGCGGGGATGACCCACTTCTGGCCGGCCGGCAGGGGCTCGTGGGTGCAGATGCCCTGGGGGCCGTTGTCGGTGCCGGCGGTGGCGTTGCCGGTGGGCGCGGGCTTGGCGGTCCCGCCGGTGGCGGCGACGGTGGGTGCGGTGCTGGCGGCCGCGGTGGCGGTGCCGGTGCCGCTGGAGTCGCCCGAGTCGTTCGGGCCGCAGGCGGCGAGGCCCAGCGCCGTGGTGGCGAGCAGGGCGGTGGAGAGCAGTCTCCTGGCGTTGAGCATCACGATGGATCCCCCGTGTAACGCTTGGTCAGCTTGGTGGTGAAGCCGACAGAGTAGCGCCAGTGGTCGGGTGCTCGTTCGGGGAGGTGGGGGCGTGAGGCGCTAATCTGTCCGCCGCACCTTCATCTGATCAGGCGTTAAAACGGGGGTTCTTTCGTCATGTCCGTTTCCAGGAGGCTGCTCGCCACCGCTCTGGTCGCCACCGCCGCGTTCGGCCTGGCGGCCTGCGGCCCGAACGACTCGTCCGACCAGGGCGCCGGCACCACCACCGCGACCACCGCCCCGGCCGGTGCCGGTGCCGCGTCGCCCACCGCCGCCCCGGCCGGCGGCGGGACCGCCAAGCCCGCGCCGAGCGGCAAGCCCACCGACGGCGCCCCGGAGGGCTTCTGCACCAGCGGCCCGCTGCCCGCCGGGCACAAGTGGATCGACGTGCAGAAGGGCACCACCGCGACGGCCCTGGTCTACAAGGAGACCAAGGACGTCTGCGGCGTCGACGACGTCGGCCACGAGGCCGTGGGCCCCGACAAGACCGCGCAGTTCGCGCCCACCGTCAAGGGCCACCTCCGGTCGGTCGTCGCCGCGCCGAAGGACGTAAACGCGGCCGACCTGGCGAAGCACATCAACGAGTGCGTCGCCAACCCGGACAACCAGAAGGGCTTCTACCCCTGCTCGAGCGGCGACTACGAGGTCGCGTTGGACGCCTCCGGCAAGGTCACCGAGATGTGGGAGCGCCCGAGCAGCTGATGCGGCAGCGTCAATGACGGTGCAGGGCCGCTCACTTCACGGTGAGCGACTCGGCGCCGTTGGCGCACCCCAGCTTCTCGGCGGCGCGCTTGGCGAAGCCGGTCACCAGCTCGGCCCGGTGCTCCTGGTCGGGGATGGCGGTGGGCGGGAAGTTCCTGTCCACCCTGAGCCGGGCCCGGTAGGGCTCGGCCTTGCCGTTCAGGGTGCAGCCGAAGGCCGCCTCCCCGTCCTCGGTGCCGTTGGCGTCCCCGGCGCTGAGCACCGAGGCGAAGAGCAGCCGCTGGCCCTGTCCTTGGACGGTGCAGACCAGGCCGGGCTTGAGGTCCGGCGTCGCGGGGCGGAACCCGGTGTCCACGAAGACCCGGGGAGTGCTCCCCAGCAGTGCGGTGATCCCCGGGTCGTCCAGGGTGCCCTGGCATTCCCCGTGGGACAGGGCGACGGCCGGCGGCCGGTACTCGGTGTGGTCGAGGTACAGGTGCCAGCCGAGCAGGCCGCCGCCGAGCAGCAGCAGGGCCGTCGCGCCCGCGGTCAGTGGTCCGGTCCTCGTCACTGGCAGGCGTCCTTCGTGTTCTGCTGCACCACGGCGGTGGCGATCTGCTCGAGGTCGCTCCGGCTGTTGTCGCCCGTGCGGGCCGCCGCTCCGGCCGTGACCTCCAGCACGACGTAGCCGTAGTCGCCCTTGGTGGGCGGACACGTCCGGGCGATGACGGCGCTGCCCGCCCAGGACGCGGACGGGCCGGGCTGCGCGAAGCCGTGCGCGTCCGGATGCTGGGCGACCCCGGGCGGGAGGGCGGGCTGTCCGTCGTGGTGAGTGGCCAGGACGGTGAGCGCGGTGCGCCCGTCCACCCGGATGGTGCAGGAGGCCGGATCGCCGGAGCGGCCGTCCTGCTTCTCCTCCACGTCCTGCCCGCCGGGCGGCAGCAGCCGCCCGAGCGGGGAGCCGCTCCCGGTGGGCACCCCGCAGAGGTGGGCGGCCCGGCCGGGCTCCTCCACCGGGCGGTGCCCCCGCCAGTCCAGGTAGCCGACGGTCCCGGCGGCCGCCACCAGCACCGTGAGTGCGGCGGGCAGCGGCCACCGGCCTTCGAGCATCCTCACCGGCTAACCCCTCACCTGGGTGGCCATGTTGGTGGAGAGGCCGTCGATGAAGCCGGTCTTCGAGGCGTCCTGGGCGCCCGCCGCCAGCCGTTGCACGTCCGCGTAGTCGACGGAGGTCTGCAGGGAGGCGTCCCGGACCGCCTGGGAGACCGCGTCCATCGAGCTCTGCTTGGCCTGCTGGACGTAGACGCGGGCGTCCTGTTCGCCGTCCGCCGTGGTGTCGCGCGAGTTGGCCGCGATGATGTTGTTGGTGACGTCGTCGACGAGCATGCCCGAGAGGTCGCTGCCGAACGGCACCTTGTCCGTGACCTTGCCGATGGTCTGGTTGAACACGTCCTTGGCGAAGCCGACGTTCTCCGCCACGGCGTCGTTGTACGCCTTGTCGGAGGCGTGGTGCTGGGTGTGGACCTCGTCGACCCGGGCCTCGGCGAGGGTGCCGGTCACCACGCTGCCGTTCTGGGCGATGTGGTTGATGTCCGCCTGCAGCCGGGAGAAGTCGGTCTGCCCGCTGTCCAGCGCGCCGCGGATCAGTGCGCTGGTGTACGCCTGGTTGGCGTTGGTGATCGAGCCGTACGACTGCGGGTCGCGCCCGAGCGCGTCCAGCAGGCCCTGGATCTTCGAGCCGTCGAGGTTGGCCGCGGAGCCGTTGACGGGCAGGTCGTTCGCGCCCGAGGCGGCCCGCTGGACGTCCCCGATGTAGTCGGCGGCGATGTGCCCGAGGCTGCCGCGCAGCGGGGCGAACTTGCCGTCGCCCTTGATGTCGTCCAGCGTCCCGTTGCCACCGTGGGTGCCGAAGGTGTCCAGGACCCGCTCCGCCAGGGCGGCCTGCTCGGGGGTGTGCGGCTTCGGCGGGACGTCGGCCGGCTGGTCGTACGGGTGGCCGGAGGTGGCCGCCTCCAGGGCGTGACCGAGCGCGGTCGGGCCGGCGTGCTTGCTCTGGTCGAGCGCGTTCATGTCGCGCATCGAGTTGGTGTCCGGCAGCCACTCCTTGTCGTGGGTGTAGTAGGTGAAGTAGTCCGCCGGCTTGGGCTTGCCGCTCGGGTTGACCGTGCCGTCCTCGTTGTACGCGGTCGGCTGCTCGCTGAAGAACTGGTTGGCCGCGGCCGGGCTGTGGCCCAGGGCGGTCAGCACCGCGGTGGTCGGTTGGAAGCCGAGGCCGCCGTCGGTGCCGCCGAGCAGGTTGAAGCCGTGCACCCTGTCGGCGACGGCCTGCGGCGGGGCCGGCCAGTACTTGTCCCGGTTGGTGTCGAGCTGGGTGACGTGCTGGGCGATCGGGTCGAGGAAGTGCGGGTCGTAGTTGCCGGTCATCAGGATGCCGGAGAGCACCTGGTAGCCGTACGGCTGGTAGTCGAACCCGGTCGGCCGCATCGGCTTGTCCCAGACCGGCTGGGCGCCGGCCTTGCGCAGGGCGGCGGCCCAGTCGTCGGACAGGTGCGGCTGGTTGCTCTGCCGGGTGGCGGTGGCCAGGTTGAGCCCGAGGTTCCTCTGCAGGTCCTGGTAGGCCTTCCAGCGCGGGTCGTTGGGGTCGCGGTAGTGCGCCGGGTCGCCGACCATGCTGTTCCAGGACTTGATCAGGCCGTCCGGACCGAGGTCCTGGTAGAAGGTCGTGGCGAACTTCGGATCGTTCTGGTGCGAGGCCAGCAGCGAGTTGAGTTCGGTGAGTTCGGTGTCGCTGATGTCCCCGCCCTTGGCCGCGAGCAGGGAGGCGCGCTTGCCGTCCGCCTCGGGGCCGCCGCCGATGGCGTTGGCGTTGAAGGAGTGGTCCTTGTCGGTGCCGCTGTCGGAGTTCAGCGCGTAGGCGATCCGCTCGTCGGCGGCGGTGGCCTCCGCGATGGCGGCGACGATCGCCTGGTGGGCGGCGTCCGCCTTGCCGCCCCACTCCTTCTGGTACTCGTCGAGGGCGTCCCGGTCGTGCCGGGTGGCGGTGTCCGGCGGTGGCCAGTTCACCGTGCCGTCAGCGGTGACGGTCAGTTTGGCGGCCTGGGCGTCCGCGACGGCCTTGTCCAGCTTGGCCTTGGCGGCCTTGAACTCGGTCGCGGCGTCGGTGAAGATCGAGGCCAGGGCGTTCGCCTCGGTGACGGCGGCGCTCAACTGGTCGGCGGTGCGCTTGAGTCCGGGTCTCGCCTGGTCGGCCGCGTTGCCGACCCAGCATTCGGAGTCGACCTGGCCCACGACCGTGGTGTTCCAGTCGTCGTCCATCGACTTGAGCTTCTGCGCCACGGTGGTCCAGGCGGTCGCGGCGGCGTCCAGGGAGCCGAAGTCGGCGTTGCTGAGTTCGTGGAAGTCCACCATGTCCGTATCCCCCTCAGGCGCCCATGTCGTGCCGCACGTGCTGCTCGTGCTGCTGGTAGGCGGTGGCGCTGGTGCGCAGCGCCTGGGTGGTCTGCCCGATCGTCGTGCCGAGGGCGGCGATGCACTGGTCCCAGGTGCCGGCGGCGTTCTTGGCGGCCTGGCCGGTGCTCCAGTTGGCGAGCGAGGTGGTGACCTTGGCGGTGGCGTCGTCGGCGCCGCGGCCGTCGGTGTTCAGCCGTGCGTGGATCTGGTCGGAGTTGGTGCCCGCGGTGGCCAGCGCGTTGGAGTCGACGGAGAAGCCGCCGCCCCCACCCCCGGCGGGCGCGCTCGCCGAGTTGATCTGGGTGCGGGCCGCCTCCTGCGCCCGGGCCTGGGCGGTCAGATTGCCGTCCGCGTCGTACGCCCACGGATTCATCATCCGGTCGAACGCGGTCGCCCGATCAGACATGTCGATCGCTCTCCCTCTGTGCCGGTGCAGCCGTACCGGCAACCCCGTTGATGGTGCGTCTCGAAAAATTGCGACAAGAGTACAAGCCGTCTCCGGATTTGCCGACCCTTGGGGGAGGTCGATCCCGACGTCATACCGAGGTACTGGCAGGCCTCGTCATTCCCGCTCATGGCCCTTGCCGCGCAAGGCCGTTACGTTGATGTGCGTGTCCACTGCTGTCATCGAGACCGAGGGCCTCACCGAGAGGTTCCCCCGGGTCACCGCCCTCGACCAGCTGACCGTCGAGGTGCGGCCCGGGGTCGTCGGGCTGGTCGGGGCCAACGGGGCGGGCGAGTCCACCCTGATCGAGATCCTGCCGGGGCTCGCCCCGGCGACCTCCGGCCGCGGCGAGGTGCTCGGCCTGGACATCGCCATGGGGCCGGGCGGTCGCCGAGGCGGTGGCCGGGGACACCGCGATCGGCGCCGACGTCTCGCTCGGGGCGGCCGTCCCGCTGCTGCTGGTGGTCACCGTCGGGGCGAGCGTCCTGGCCTCGGTGAGGGTGAGGCTCGCCGGGCTGACCCTCGCGGCCGAGGAGCAGGGCCCGTCAGAGCGTCCGGTCGCGCCCCGCGCCGAAGCCCGCCGCGCCGACCACCACGACCAGCACCAGCATCAGCGCCAGGGTGGCGTCCCAGCCGCCGGTGAGCTGGTGCAGCGCACCGGCGCCGACCGGCCCGGCCGCGGCGACCAGGTAGCCGATCGCCTGGGACATCCCGCCCAGCTGGGCGGCACCGGCCGCGGTGCCGGTGCGCAGCACGATGAACGCCAGGCCCAGGCCCAGCGAACCGCCCTGGGCCACGCCGAGGATGGCCGCCGACACCCAGGCGCCGGAGACCGGCGCGACCAGCAGCAGCGCGATGCCGAGGCCGTTCAGGGCGGCCATGGTGACCGCCAGCGCGCGCTGGTTGGTCATCCGGCCGGCCATCAGCGGCACCAGGAAGGCACCGGCCACCTGCACCAGGTTGGAGAAGGCGAAGACCAGGCCGGCCTGGCCGCGGTCCATGCCGTGGTCGGCCAGGATGGTCGGCATCCAGGCGACCAGGGTGTAGACCAGCAGCGACGAGATGCCCATGAACAGGCTGATCTGCCAGGCCAGCGGGGACTTCCAGATGTCCTCGATCGGCTTGCCGGGCTGGGCGGCCGCAGCGACGGCGGCCTTCTCCTGCCGGGAGCGCAGCACCTGCGGCAGCCAGGCCACCGCCGCGACCAGGGCGAGCAGCGACCAGGCGCCGAGCGAGGCCCGCCAGCCGCCGCCGAGTGCGTGCTCCAGCGGGACGGACGTGCCGGCGGCGAGGGTCGCGCCGACCAGCATGGTGGTCGAGTAGACGCCGGTCATGGTCGCCGCCCGGTCCGGGAACTCCCGCTTGACCAGGCCCGGCATCGACACGTTCAGCACCGCGATGGCCACGCCGATCACCATGCAGCCCGCGTACAGCGCGAACACCGAGGGCAGCACCCGCAGCAGCACGCCCGCGCCCAGCACCAGCACCGCGCCCAGCACGACGCGCTCGGCGCCGAACCGGCGGGTCAGTCGGGGGGTGAGCGGGGCGCCGACGCCCTGGAACAGCACCGGGACGGTGGTGATCAGTCCGCTCGCGGTGGCCGACAGGCCGAAGGTCCGCTGGATCTCGCCGACCATCGGGGAGATCGCGGCCAGGCAGGCGCGCATGTTCAGCGCGACCAGCACGATGCCGGTCAGCAGCAGGACGGGGTGGGCCAGCCGAGTGCGGACCGGGAGCGGGGCGGGAGTGGTGACAACCGGCTGCTGGGCACGGGTGACGGCCATGGGTGTGCTGTTCTTTCGTGAATCAGGGGAGACGCGGACGACGGAGGAGGACGTCGGCCGCGGGACGGACGGAAGTGCGGCTCTCGCCGTCCTACTTCCGGGCCGCGATGGCCGCGAGCAGCTGCTCGACGGCCGCGGTGGGCTCGGCGAGCAGCGCGCGACACGCCGCCTCGGCGCGGTCCGGGTCACCGCTCTCGATCGCGTCGACCAGCGCCTCGTGGGTGGCCACGACCGCCTCGGGCATCTCGTGGTCGCCGAACGCCGAGGTCATCGCCTCGCGCACGGAGGCGCCGAAGTAGCGGTACACCTCGGCCAGCGCCGGGTTGTGCGCGGCCTCGACGACGGCGGTGTGGAACTCCAGGTCGTGCTCGACGGTGGCCTCGCGGCTCGCCCGCTCGGGGTGGGTCGCGAAGACCTCGGCCTCCCGGGCCAGCGCGGCCCGCATCCGCCGGATGTCCTCGGGGGTGTGCCGCAGCGCGGCCAGTCGGGCGCCCTCGGTCTCCAGCGCGGCGCGGACCTCCAGGACGTCCCGGATGCCCGAGCGCTGGACGCCGCGCAGCACCGCCGCCGGGTCGCTGGTGGACCGTACGAAGGTGCCCTCGCCCTGCCGGGAGACCAGCATTCCGGCGTGCACCAGCACCCGGATCGCCTCCCGCACGGTGTTCCGGCCGACCTGCAGCCGCTCGGCCAACTCGTGCTCGGTGGGGATCTGCGACCCCACCGGCCAGGCGCCGCCGGCCAGCTGCTCGCGCAGCTGGTCGATCGTGGTGTCCACCAGGGATCGCCGCCCGGCCGCCTGCAGGCCGTTGCCGTCGCCGCTCATGCCGGGCCTCCCTTCGCACACCACTCATCGGTCATGGGTCATCCTACAACCACTTGCCCGGTCATCCTACAACTCCTCCCGCCGGCGCCGGTGCACCTGGTTCTCCCCATGACGGAGAACCCCGCGCCCCGGAGGGGCACGGGGAACCCTGTGAGACGGAATAGGGCACTGACAGGCCGACCGCCGGTTCTACCGCCCCGGGAACAGCCGTTCCAGGACGACGGCCACGCCGTCCTCGTCGTTGCTCGCGGTGATCTCGTCGGCGACGGCGAGCAGTTCCTCGTGGGCGTTGGCCATGGCGACGCTGTACGCCGCCCAGCCGAACATCGGGACGTCGTTGGGCATGTCGCCGAAGGCGATGGTGTCGGCGGCGCGCACTCCCAGCCGGCGGGCGGCGACGGCCAGGCCGGTGGCCTTGGACAGGCCCAGCGGCAGCAGTTCGACCACGCCGGCCCCGGCCATCACCACGCCGACCAGGTCGCCGACGGCATGCCGGGCGGCCTCGGCGAGGGCGTCGTCGGTCAGGCCGGGGTGCTGGATGTAGAGCTTGGCGAGCGGGGAGGCGAACAGTTCGCCGCGCTCGACCCGGACGACCGGGAGCTCGGAGCCGATCAGCAGTTCGTAGCCGGGCCCGGCCAGCACCTGGCCGTCCAGGCCGTCCTGGTTGGAGGCGATGGCCAGCGGGCCGGTCTCGGCCTCGATCTTCTCGATCGCGAGCGCGGCGAGCCGGCGGTCCAGGGTGAGCGAGGTGAGCAGCTTGTGCGCGCCGGCGTCGTAGACCTGGGCGCCCTGGCCGCAGACCGCTATCCCGGTGTAGCCGATCGCGTCGAAGACCGGGCGGGCCCAGACGGCCGAGCGGCCGGTCACCACGATGTGCAGCGCGCCCGCGCCGGTGGCCGTGGCCAGGGCGGCGCGGGTGCGCTCGGAGACGGTCTCCGCGCTGGTCAGCAGCGTGCCGTCGAGGTCGGTGGCGACCAGCACCGAGCGGCGCAGCCCGGCCCGGGTCGGGGTCAGCCCGCGCTCGCGCCCGGCGCTCGCCACGGCCGCCCGCTGACGGTCCAGCTGC
>NZ_JBSFGK010000171.1:0-9098 GCF_053596495.1 Kitasatospora sp. NPDC001683 | reverse complement strand
GACCTCGCCGAGTTCACCCGCCTCGGCCTGCTCGCCGTGCCCACCGACCTGGGGGCGGACCCGGCTGGGGCGCAATGGAAACGGGGAAGCCGCTGGTCAACCGCCACCGGTACGGTGCCGGACGACCCGGCCTGCACACGATCCCCGACTTCCCGGGCCCGTTGCGCCCGATCGGCGAACGCCCGGGCGCCTTCCGCGCCGCGATGGCCGCCGCGGCGCCCAGCCTCGGTGCTCGGGTGTCGCCGCCGGGCTGGTCCGCGGGTGGGGCGGGGTGGTGGGATGCGGTGGCTGCGGCACGTTCGGGCGGGGTGCCCGTAGGCTGGGCGGCGCGGGCGGCACAGGACGCCACCGAAGCGACACCGACACACCGGCAGTTCGACGAGAAGTGGGCAGGCAAGGGGCATGCAGTTCGACGACCAGGGGGACCTCGATACCTCGCAGGTGGACGACCGGCGCGGCATCCCGGGTGGGAAGGTCGCCCTCGGGGGCGGGGCGCTGGGCCTGGTCGTGGTGCTGTTCGCGGTCCTGCTCGGGGTTGACCCCCAGCTGCTGGGCCTGTCCTCCGGCGGCGGCAGCGCCTCCTCCTCCGGGGTGCGCACCGACGGCGAGGTGCAGCAGTCCTGCAAGAAGGGCGCGGACGCCAACAAGCGCCAGGACTGCCGGATCACGGCGGTCACCAACAGCCTCCAGGAGTTCTGGAGTACGGAGCTGCCGCGCCGCACCAAGACCGCCTACAAGCCCGCCCAGACGGTGCTGTTCACCGGCCGGGTGTCCACCGCGTGCGGTGCGGCGACGTCGGCGGTGGGCCCGTTCTACTGCCCGGGCGACCAGAAGGCCTACTTCGACCTCGGCTTCTTCGACGAGCTCTCCACCCGCTTCGGCGCCAAGGGCGGCCCGTTCGCCGAGTCGTACGTCGTCGCCCACGAGTACGGCCATCACCTGCAGACCCTGCTGGGCACGATGCAGAAGGTCGGCGGTGACCGTCAGGGCGCGACCAGTGCCTCGGTGCGTCTGGAGTTGCAGGCGGACTGCTATGCCGGGGTGTGGGCTCACCACGCCACCACCACCCCGCAGGCCTCCACCGGCCGTCCGTTGATCGCCGTCCTCACCGACCAGGACATCGCCCAGGGCCTGGACGCGGCCGCGGCCGTGGGGGACGACCGGATCCAGAAGCAGGCCACCGGCAGGATCGACCCGGAGGTGTGGACGCACGGCTCCTCCGACCAGCGCAAGGCCTGGTTCACCACCGGCTACCGCAGCGGCGACCTGGCCCAGTGCGACACCTTCTCCGGGAAGATCTGATGCGCCGCTGCGCTTGACCGACACCTCACGCGCCCGGGCCGCCAACGGCCCGGGGCGTCTTCTCGCGTTCGCTCGGCCGGCGGTCGGAGCGCACCGTTGACTGCCGTGCCCGCGCCGCCCTGCCCGCGCCGCCCGGGCAACCCGGCGATAAGCGCGGGAAGTCGGCCCTGCCGACGTCCTGCGCACGCGTGGGCCGGGCTGAGGTGATCCGGTGCTGCTCGCAGTTCTGCGAGCAGCACCGGAGACATGGGGAGCCGTTTCGCAGTGACACCGGGAAGCGCGGCCCCTTCGTCCGGAAGAAGAGCGGGCGGTGGTCCGCCCGCGGAGAGGAACTCCGACCGGCTCGGAGTCTGGTTCACCACCGGCCACCGCAGCGGCGACCCCGCCCGGCGCGACACCTTGTCGGGGAGGATCTGATCTAGGGGGCCGTCCTGGCCGCGCCCGCCGTCCAGTCCCAGCGCGCGATCGTCTCGCGCAGCAGCCGGGCGGCGGCGCTCAGGCGCCCGCCCGCGCCCCAGAACAGGGTCAGGGTGCGGCGGCAGTGCGGGCTGTCGACGTCGATCCACACCAGCGGCAGGCGGGTGGCGGTGCGTCGGGCGAGGCCGGGCACCAGGCCGATGCCCAGGCCCGCGCTGATCAGCTCGGCGATCGCGCCAGCCTCGTCGCTCTCGCAGACGATCCTGGGGGTCAGGCCCTGGGCGGCGAAGAGCTGATCCAGCAGGCGGCGTTGCCAGTGGCCGGGGCGGGCGGCGATGAACGGCTGGTCGGCGAGCTCGGCGACGCCCACGCGGGTACGGCCCTCAGGGGCGCGGCCCGCCGGGCCACGCCCGGCCAGCGGGTGCCCGGCCGAGACCGCCAACCCCACTGGCTCGTCGAGCAGTTGGACGCGCTCCAGCCCATCGGCGGCGATCGGCTGCGAGACCACGGCCAGGTCGATGTCCCGGGCGCGCAGCTGCCGGGCCATCTCCTCGGCCGACAGCTGGTGCAGCTCGATCTCCACGCCGGGGTGCGAGCGCTTGAACGCCGCCAGCGGTCCGCTGAAGGCCAGGAAGGTCTCCGACGCCAGGCGCACCGTCCCCAGCCCCGCCCCGGCCGCCTCGGCCACCGCCCGCCGTCCGGCCTCCAGTTCGCCGAGGGCGCGTTCGACGTGGCCGCGGAACAGGTCCCCGGCCGCGTTCAGCCGAAGCCGCCCGCCCCGTTCGAACAGCGGCGTGCCCAGTTCGGCCTCCAACCGGGCGATGGAGCGACTCAACGACGGCTGGGCGACGCGCAGTTCCTCTGCCGCCCGGCTCAGGTGCTCCAGCCGCGCCACCGCGAGGAACTGGGTGAGGGTGTTCAGGTCCACGGCCGCCTCCATGCCACCCGGGGAATAACCCCATAGCAATATTGATCTTAGACAGGATAGTCACCGGGTCATGACATCGGAGGTGGTCACGCGCCAGGACCAGCACGGCAGTTGAGGAGAGGACACCCCATCGCCATCGCAGCCGACCGGCCGCCCCGCCCCGGCGACGCGGCTCGCCCCGGCACGGGGGAGCGGACCGGCCCCGATGGCCAACCTCGATGTGGTCTGAGCACCCCGGCAACGCCGCTGCCCCGCTGCCCACGTGGGGGCGGCGCAACCCTGCGGTCTGGCGGCGGCCGGTGCGGGTGGGGGTGTGGCGGGGAAGGCGTAGAGGGTGGGTGATGGCGGTGAGGAGTACGGCGCCGGGGGTCATGCCTGGTCGAAGGGTTGGCCGAGGGGCTTGGTCGGCGGTGCAGACCCTACCGCGGGTTATGAGTCCTTCGACCGGTCCTCAACGCGCCCTGGTGCGGTGGCGTCCGCACGCCCCGCATCCTCGCCCGTGGCGCCCGTGGCGCCCGTGGCGCCCGTGGCGCCCGTGGCCACGGGGGCCGTGGCTGTGGCTGCGGTGCGGTAGCGGCCCGGGGTGGTGCCGAACTCGCGGGCGAAGGCGTGCGAGAGTGCGTACCCGCTGCCGTAGCCGACCTTGTGGGCGATCGTCTCCAGCGCTTCCGCGTCCTGGCGCAGCAGGGCCGCGGCCAGCGTCATCCGCCACCAGGTCAGGTAGGTCATCGGTGCCCGGCCCGTCAGCGCGGTGAACCGGCGGTTGAGGGTGGCCCGCGAGACGCCCGCGCGCTGGGCCAGCGCCTCGGTGCTCCACGGGTGGGCCGGGTTGGCGTGAAGGGCGGCCAACGCCGCGGCCACCACCGGATCGGCCAGCGCCGCACTCCAGCGCCCGGCCCCGGGCCGGACCGTCCACGCGCGCACCAGGTACACCAGCAGCAGGTCGACCAGCGCGGGCACGGCCAGCCGCCCGCCCGGTCGCTCGGCGGCCAGCTCCGCGCCCAACAGCTCCACGGCTGCCGCGAGTTCGGGATGCCCACCGCCACGGGTGGGCAGGTGGACCAGCGGTGGCAGCTCGCTCATCAGCGGATGCGCCGGGCCCCGGTGAAGTCGGTACGTGCCGCACAGCAGTTCGGCGCCGGCCTGCCCGCCTTCCTCCGGAGGCCGGGTGAGCAGGGCATCCAGTTCCGGCAGCGCCCGTGCCTGCCGGTACGTCAACTGCCCACTGGACAGGGCGTGTCCGGTGCCGTGTGGCAGCAGCACCGCATCCCCGGTGCGAAGCCGCACCGGTTCACCGCCCTCGGCCAGCAGCCAGCACGAGCCCGCCAGCACCACATGGAACCCCGCCCCCGCGTACCCCGGGATCCACGCCCCCCAACGTCCCGCCGCCCGCACCCGGTTGGAGGACGGCCGTCCCGCCCGCACCGCCGCGATCGCGTCACTGACCACATCCATGACCGCCAGCATAGTGAGCCGATTGCGCATCCGGACAAGCCGCTGGAGCATTGAACGGCTCATTCCGGCTGCCTAGGCTCGGCTCGAACCCGCAGACAGCAGCCGACATACAGGAGGCAACGACCATGGCCATGGAACGGATCGAACTGGGGGACGCCGAGATCATCCGGGTGACGGAGTGGCAGGGCTCCTTCGCACCGGCCGTACGGATCGTGCCCGGCCTCGCCGAGAGTGCCTGGCACCGTGCCGGAGCCGACCACTACGACCCCGTCGACGGCTCCTACCTCGGCGCCCTGCAGACCTGGGTCGTGCGCACCGGCGGGCGCACCGTCGTGGTGGACACCGGTGTCGGCGACGACCGCGAACGCCCCGCCACTCCGATGTTCCACCACCGCAAGGGACGCTTCCTCGACCTCCTCGCCGAGGCCGGCATCCGCCCCGAAGACGTCGACACCGTCGTCAACACCCACCTGCACGCCGACCACGTCGGCTGGAACACCCGCCGCCACGACGGCCGATGGGTCCCCACCTTCCCCAACGCCGTCTACCACCTGCCCGCTGCCGACCTCGCCTTCTTCGACCCCGCCGCCCACCAGGACGCCGCCCACACCACCGCCGACCCGGCCGCCGACCCGGCCCGCCGGGCCGAATGGGACCAGGTCTTCACCGACAGCATCGCCCCCGTCCTTTCCGCCGGACAGGCCGCCCCCTGGTCCGGCACCCGCACCATCGGCCCGGGCCTCGTCCTGGAGCAGGCCCCCGGCCACACTCCCGGCTCCTCGGTACTGCGCCTTTCCTCCGGTGGCCGGCGTGCCGTGTTCGTCGGGGACCTGCTGCACTCGCCGGTGCAGCTGGCCCACCCCGCCTGCAACAGCTGCTTCTGCCTGGACCGGGCCCAGGCCGCCGCCAGCCGCCTGCGGATCCTCCACCAGGCCGCCGACCAGGGGGAGTTGGTCATCCCCGCGCATTTCGCCGGGCCGGGCGCCGCCCACGTGGAACGCGCCGGGTCGGGCTTCGCCCCGCGCTGGACGCGCTGGACGCGCTGAGCCGCGGGCTGGGGGCGTGGGGGCGGGCGGGGGCGGGCGGGGGCGTGCGTGGTCGGGGTGCCCGCCTCCCCCGAAGCGGCGGGCACCATCGGTGGGCGACCGGTCAGGGGCGGTCGAGGGTGATGGAGTTGATCGACCCCAGGTCGTAGTAGACCCCGTTCTGGGCCGGGATGTCGTACACGCAGCTGCCGCCGCCGTAGCTCTGGCACAGGTGCGCGTGGGCGCCGCCGGACTGGTTGTTGAGCACCCAGTGGTTGCCGTACTGGCCGCTCAGGTTGTGCGCGCCGTAGCTCCAGTACACGGCGCTGGGGGAGGAGGCGGGGTTCTGGTCCTGCGGGTAGACGCACACGGCGCCGTACGGGCAGCCCGCCCACGACCCGTCGGCGGCGCCGGCGCTGCCGGTACCGACCGTGGCGATCGCGGCGGCGGCCACCCCGAGGGCGGCCAGGGCGCGGGTGATCCTGCGCATGGATGGTTCTCCCTTGCTGAGTGCAGCGGCCCGACGAGGTGTCGGGCCCAGTGCTCGCCAGCCTAGGAACGCGGCGGCCGCCGCGGTCCCTGACATCCGACAGGGGCGTGCCGTCGCCCGACGGGCGCCGGCTGCTTGCCTGACGGGATGTCACCGTTCCGTCCGCGTCGTGTCCGCAGGATTGTGACGCCGCGCACGGCACCGAAGACGGCCGCACGGCCGTCCTGTGGGGTGTCCACCGCCGCCAGCACGTACCGCCACCGGGGAGCCTCCATGTCCGTCCGCCGCCGTCGTCCGCTGCTCGCCTGCGTCGTCCTCGTCGCGGGGGCGGGGCTCGCACTGAGTGCCTGCGGGCCCGACGACACCGACCCGCCCGCCGGCCCGGTCGCCTCCGCCGCCACGTCGGCCGCCACGCCGCCGAGCGGCGGACCGGCGGCCGGGGTGCCCTCGCACCCCGCCCCGCGCACCTCCTCCGGCGCGGGCACCGGTGCCCCAGCCGCCCGCCCGTGCGACATTCGGAACCTGTCGATCCGCGCGGCGGCCCGTGCCGGGGCGCCCAGCCAGTGGGTGATCGAGGTGCACAACACCGGCGCGAGCGCCTGCAGCCTGAGCTCCTCCCCGGGGGTCGATCTGGGCGACTCCGCCGCGCGCGACCGGAGCGCCGACATCAAGCCGGTGCTCGCGAGCGGCACGGAGCGCTTCACCGTCCAGGCCGGGCGGACGGCCTACGCGGTGATCGACCTCGACCCGAGCGGCGCCACCACCGGCACCGCCCCGGGCATCAACGAACTCAACGTGCTGGCCGACCAGGACGGCATGCCGCTCGCGAACACCCGCAACTTCCCGCTCACCGGCGGCGCACGCGTGCTGAACCCCCGGATGGGCCTGTACCGCGCGAGCGTCGCGGAGGCGGTCGCCTCCATGGCCGACATGGGCAGGTGAATCCGGCCGACCCCTCGGCGGGCCTGCCCTACTGCGCCCGCAGCCGCCTATGGCCGGTGCCGGTCGGCGACGCCCCGGACCGCCTTGGCTCAGCCCAGCGCGTCCATCAAGGAGATGACATAGGCATCCAGCCGCTCCTCCACGGCTCGTGTCGTCAGCTCGGTCCGTCCTGCCTCCTGCCACGGTTGCGCCACCCACTGCACTTCCTCGGAGAACGCCAGTGGCGCCCGCACCTGCCAGTACAGCCGCTCGTGCGCGGCTGCGGCCAGCGTCCCGCCGGCCTCCTGGTACGCCTCGGTGAAGCGCAGGCCCCACGCCGGGCCGTGCAGCAGCGCGAGATTGGTGGAGCAGTGCGCCACGTCGAGGTCCGCCGGGCCCCAGGAGGCCGCTGCCCAGTCGACGACGCCGGTGATCCGGGCACCGGCGGCACCGACCGGGTCCTCGGGCGGCAGGTCGAACAGCACGTTGCCGGGCTGGAAGTCCCGGTGCAGGAACCGCCCTTCGTAGCGCGGCGCGGGCTTGCGGATCACGTCGATCGCGGCGGCCCAGATCGCGGCGTCGGCGCCCTCGGGGGTCACGACCGTGTCGGCGGTCGTCAGCGCCACGTACTCCCGGGGCCGGACGGCCGGCCGCACCGCGTGGACCGCCACGAGTTGACGGGCCAGCAGGGGCAGGCGCTTCTCCAGCCCCTCGTCGTCGAGGACCGTCCGGCCCGGCAGGTGGGTCATGAGGAGCGAGGGGTACTCGCAGTGCGTGGCGGTCGGATCGACGGCGACGAGCCCGGGAGCCGGCACGCCGGTGCCGGTGAGCGTGGTCAGGGCGTCGGCCTCCCTGTGCAGGAGGTCCTCGGCCGGACCCTGCCGGGCCGGGTCGACGAACGAGCGCAGCACCAGGTGCCGGGTGCCTCCGTCCCGCGTGCCGATGGTCAGCCTCCGCATGTCGGCGGTGGCGCCGCCGTGCAGCGTCTCGGCTCCGACGATCCGCTCGCCGGCCTCCAGGTGCCGACGCACCCAGGCCAGTGTCAACGGTCGGACACTCGCTGCCTCATCATGATTGGTCACCGTGCCACCTCATCATCCGGACGGCGGCACGTGCGAACCCTTACGCCTGTCCGCGAGTCGGCGTGCAGGTGGTGGGTGGGGAAGTCGGGCGAGCAGGTCTGTCCGCATCCATGGCGAGGGGTGGGGAATTTCCAAGAGCCCATCACTCTCGGAGAGTTGGCCGGTAGCCGCCCGTCGTCCAGGCCACTGTGCGGAACTTTGTGAGGCCGGGTGCCCCTGGTGTCCTGCCCGGTGGCGGGCAGGGAGTGTGGGGTGGTGCAAATGGGCGCAGTCGCCTCCATGACCGGCGTGGGCCGGTGAACCCGGCCGGCCCTTCGGCGGGCCGGCCGGGTGCGCCTACGGCCGCCTACGCAGGTACGAGCCCCACAGCGGGACCAGCGCGTCGCTCGCGTCGGCGACCGGGGCCACCGCGGGGGTGGTGGGGAGGCCGGGGCGGCCTTCGGGAAGCCGTCCGGGACGCTGCCGGTGAAGTAAGTGGGGAGGGAGGTGGGAAAGTCGTTCGGGAACCCCGGGTGCTTGGTCACCCAGTCCGGCGGCGAGAGGTCGGGCTTCAGATGGACGGGCGCATCGCGGCTCGCCGATCCGGGACACCGGGAACGGTGCCACCGTGAGGGGCTCCCTCTCCACCGGAGCGGTGGTTCGGGACCCCCTGTCGCCTCTGGCCGTGCCCACCTGGCCGGGTCGTGCGGGAACCGGCCTCCCGGGACGGACCATGCACGTGGGGGCACCTCCCGGCCGCCAGGCTGGGGGAGCGTGTCGCCCAGCGGGGTTGAGTACGCCGGGGACCAGTGCGCCCAAGACCGTTCGGGGCGTGCGGCTCATCGGGATTCACTCCCGATCAGTCCAGAGGAACGGTGAGGTCGCCGTGGAAGCCGAGCGAGCGCATGCCGGCGGCGCGGGCGGCGGCCGCCCCGTACGTGCTGGCCTCCGCCACCGGGCAGGCGGCGGGCTCGACGTCCAGCGTGGCGGCGGCGTGCGGGGCTACTCGGTGGCGGCGAGGGTGTCGAGGTGGCCGGCCAGGCGCTTGAGCAGGGTCGTCAAGGCGGTGACCTCCTCCGGTGTCATGCAGGACATCATCCGGGTGCGCAGGTCGGCGACCTGGGCGCTGATGCGCTGGTGGGCGGCGCGTCCCTGCGCGGTGAGGGCGATGGCGCCGTTGGCGTCGACGGCGCTCCAGCCGCGGGCGGCGAGGGCGTCCAGGTACGGGCGCATGGTCGGCTCGTCGGGGGAGAGGAAGGCGGCCATGGTCTCGTCGACCTCGGCGGCGTTCAGCGGCCCGCAGGCAACGGTGTTGAGCACCTGCCAGTCGCGCCGGCTCAGCGCGTCGGCGGCGAACAGGCGGGCCATGGCCTGCTCGATGGCGCTGTCGATGTGGCGCAGCCATTGACTTCCGCTCCCCAGCCTAAAGGCCGGGGATTCCTACCACGGTCGTCTGACCGTCTCGGTGGGTT
This sequence comes from Kitasatospora sp. NPDC001683, assembly GCF_053596495.1. Taxonomy (NCBI): domain Bacteria; kingdom Bacillati; phylum Actinomycetota; class Actinomycetes; order Kitasatosporales; family Streptomycetaceae; genus Kitasatospora; species Kitasatospora sp. NPDC001683. The sequence continues at coordinate 27 of NZ_JBSFGK010000171.1, read as the reverse complement.
CCTGCTTCTCCGCGCTGCGCCGGAACA
>NZ_JBSFGK010000170.1:0-9133 GCF_053596495.1 Kitasatospora sp. NPDC001683 | reverse complement strand
GCACGTCACCGGCGTCCCCGTCGACTGGTCCCGGCTCTTCGACGGCACCGGCGCGAACCGGGTCGACCTGCCCACCTACCCCTTCCAGCACGAGCAGTACTGGCCCGCACGCGGCAGCGGCGCCGGCGATGTCGCCTCCGCCGGTCTGGTGGCGGCGGACCACCCGCTGCTCGGCGCCGTCCTGCCGCTCGCGGGCACGGACAGCGTCGTCTTCACCGGCCGGCTCTCGCCCGGCACGGTGGCGTGGGACGGCGACGCGGACGTCTTCCCGTCGGCCGGGTTCCTGGAACTGGCGATCCGGGTCGGCGACCACGTCGGCTGCGACCGGGTCGAGCGGCTCGCCGTCACCCGGCCGCTCGCCCCGGCCGACGCGGGCGGCGGCACGGTCGTCCAGGTCAGGGCCGGTGTGCCGGACGAGTCGGGCGCGCGGACGGTGACCTTCTTCTCGCGCCCCGACGGCGGCCTCGACGATCCGTGGACGGAGCACGCCACCGGGGTGCTGACCACGGGAGCGCGCGCCGCCGACTTCGACGCGGCGCTCTGGCCACCGACCGGCGCGGTCGCGGACGGCGCCGGTGTCTGGCGGCGCGGCGAGGAGACCTTCGTCGAAGTCGAGATCCCGGCCGAACTGGCGGGTGCGGCGGCCAGGTTCGGTCTGCACCCGGCTCTGCCGGCCGCCGTCCTGAGGGCGGACGGACGAGGGCTCGTCCCGGTGGCCTGGTCCGGGGTGTCGCTGCACGCCACGGGCGCCACCGTGGTGCGGGCGCGGCTGGTGCGGACGGGCACGGACACGCTGTCGCTGGCCCTCGCCGACGCGGCGGGCGAGCTCGTGCTGTCGGCGGAGTCCGTGGAGTTGGGCGAGCCGGCCGCCGCCTCCCACGGGGTGAACGGCTCACTGCTGAGGCTGGAGTGGGTCGCGGCCGTGCCCGCCCGTCCGGTCGGCGTCCGGTTCGTGGAGGCCGCCGGGCTGTCGGAGCTCGGGGACGACGTGCCGGACGCGGTGGTGGTCCCGGTACCGGGCGGTTCGACGCCCGAGGAGGTGCACGGGGTGACCGCGTGGGCGCTGGGCCTGGTGCAGGAGTGGCTGGCCGAGCCGCGCTTCGCCGACGCGCGTCTCGTCCTCGTCACGCGGGGCGCCGTGGCGGGTGGCAAGGTGTCCGACCTCGTCGGCGCTGCCGTGTGGGGCCTGGTGCGGGCTGCGGAGTCGGAGCACCCGGGCCGGTTCGTGCTCGTCGACACGGACGGTGAGCTGCCGCTGGAGGCCGTGCTGGCGACCGGCGAGCCGCAGGCGGTGGTCCGCGACGGCGCCGTGTGCGTGGGCCGGCTGGCCCGCGTCACGCGGGGCGGGTCCTCGGCCGGCTGGGGCGGGGGCACCGTCGTCGTCACGGGCGGCACCGGCGGCCTGGGGCGTCTCGTCGCCCGCCACCTCGTCACCGAACACGGCGTCCGGGACCTGCTGTTGCTGAGCCGCCGCGGTGGTTGTGGCGCGTGGCTGGAGGAACTGCGCGCGCTGGGCGCCGGTGTCGAGGTCGTGGCCTGCGACGCCGCCGACCGCGAGGCGCTCGCCGAGGCGCTGAGCGGCCGGACGATCACGGGTGTCGTGCACGCGGCCGGTGTCCTGGACGACGGCGTGGTGAACGAACTGACGCCCGAGCGCCTGTCCGCCGTCCTCCGGCCGAAGGTGGACGCGGCCTGGAACCTCCACGAGCTGACCAGGGACCAGGACCTCAAGGCCTTCGTCCTCTTCTCCTCGATCTCCGGTGTCCTGGGCAGCGCCGGTCAGGGCAACTACGCGGCGGCGAACGTCTACCTCGACGCGCTGGCGCACTGGCGCCGCCAGCAGGGCCTGGCCGCCCAGTCGTTGGGCTGGGGCGCGTGGGCGCCGACGGGCGGCATGACGGGAACGCTCTCCGAGGCCGATCTGCACCGCATCCGCTCCTCCGGCGTCCCGCCTCTGACCGACGGGGACGGTCTCGCGCTGCTCGACGCCGCGATGGCCGTCGACGAGCCGTACCTGGTCGCGACCGGTCGCATGGCACCGGGAGCCCGCCCGCGCGGCGAGGTGCCGCCGATGTTCCGCGCACTGCTGCCCGCCGCTCGCCGGAGCGCGGCGAACATGGGCGGCACGGGCGCCGCGCTCGCCGCGCGCCTGCACGAGCTGCGTGAGGGCGACCGGCTGCGCCACGTCGGCGACCTCGTCCGCGCGGAGGCCGCCGGGGTCCTGGGACACGCCTCGGGCCAGGCGGTCGACCCGGGCCGGGAGTTCCGTGATCTCGGGTTCGACTCCCTCACCGCGATCGAGCTGCGCAACCGCCTCGCCGCCGTCACGGGGCTCCGGCTCCCGGCAACCCTGGTCTTCGACCACCCGACCCCGCGCGTCCTCGCCGCCCACCTCCTCGGGGAACTCCTCGAGGAGGACGACGAACCGGCCGCCCCGGCGGCCGTCGGCGGCGACGCCCGGGAACCGATCGCGATCGTCGGCATGGCCTGCCGCCTGCCCGGCGGTGTGCGGGCCCCCGAGGACCTCTGGCGGCTCCTGAGCGAGGGGCGCGACGGCATCACCGACTTCCCGACCGACCGCGGCTGGGACCTCGGCGCGCTCTTCGGCACCGGCCACGGCGTGAGCGCCACCCGACAGGGCGGCTTCCTGGCCGGCCTCGGGGACTTCGACGCGGGCTTCTTCGGCATCTCGCCGCGCGAGGCCCTCGCCATGGACCCGCAGCAGCGTCTGCTGCTGGAGACGTCCTGGGAGGCCTTCGAACGGGCCGGCATCGATCCGACCGCGCTGCGCGGCAGCCGGACCGGAGTCTTCGTCGGCACGACGGGCCAGGACTACGCCTCGCTGGTGATGAACTCCCGCGATGAAGTGGAGGGCCACGCCAGCACCGGACTGGCCAACAGCGTGATCTCCGGCAGGGTGTCGTACTGCTTCGGCCTGGAGGGTCCGGCGCTGACGATCGACACCGCCTGCTCCTCCTCGCTGGTGGCGATGCACCTGGCCGCGCAGTCCCTCCACAGCGGCGAGTGCACGCTGGCACTGGCCGGCGGGGTGACCGTCCTGTCCACGCCGATGAGCTTCCTCGGCTTCACCCGGCAGGGCGGCCTCGCGACGGACGGGCGCTGCAAGGCGTTCGCGGACGGCGCGGACGGGACGGGCTGGTCGGAGGGCGCGGGCGTGCTGGTGCTGGAGCGGCTCTCGGACGCGCTGCGCAACGGGCACCCGGTGCTCGCGCTCGTGCGCGGCAGCGCCGTGAACCAGGACGGCGCGTCGAACGGGCTCACCGCGCCCAACGGGCCGGCCCAGCAGCGCGTCATCCGGCAGGCGCTCGCCAACGCCGGGCTGTCGGGCGCCGAGGTCGACGCCGTCGAGGCGCACGGGACGGGCACGACGCTGGGTGACCCGATCGAGGCCCAGGCGCTGCTCGCGACGTACGGGCAGGACCGCGAGCACCCGCTGTTCCTCGGCTCGGTCAAGTCCAACCTCGGCCACACCCAGGCGGCGGCCGGCGTCGCGGGCGTGATCAAGATGGTGGAGGCGATGCGGGCGGGCGTGCTGCCCAAGACGCTGCACGTCGACGCGCCGTCCTCGCACGTCGACTGGTCGGCGGGCGCGGTGGAGCTCCTGACGGAGGCGCGGACGTGGCCCGAGGCCGGGCACCCGCGACGCGCCGGGGTCTCGTCGTTCGGGATCAGCGGGACGAACGCCCACGTGATCGTGGAGCAGGCGCCGGCGGTCGAGCGGGCCGAGCAGGCGGTCGTGGCCCCGGGCGTCGTGCCGTGGGTGGTGTCGGGAGCGTCGGAGGCCGCGCTGGACGCGCAACTGGCCGGACTCGTCGACGTGGACGGTTCGGCGGTGGACGTCGGGCTGTCGCTGGCAGGGCGGTCGCGGTTCGGGCACCGGGCGGTGCTGCTGGACGGGGCCGAGGTGGCGCGCGGCGCGGCGGGGGAGCGGCGGCTCGCGCTGCTGTTCTCCGGGCAGGGGTCGCAACGGCTGGGCATGGGGCGCGAGTTGTATGGCCGGTTCCCGGTGTTCGCGGAGGCGTTCGACGCGGTGTGTGCCGCGACGGACGTGCCCGTGCGCGAGGTGGTGTGGGGCGAGGAGGCGGAGCCGCTGAACCGGACGGGGTACGCCCAGGCCGCGCTGTTCGCGGTCGAGGTGGCGCTCTTCCGGCTCGTCGAGTCGCTGGGCGTCCGGCCGGATTTCGTGGCCGGTCACTCGGTCGGTGAGATCGCTGCGGCGCACGTGGCGGGGGTGTTCTCGCTGGCGGACGCCTGCAAGCTCGTGATTGCTCGCGGTCGGCTGATGGAGGCGCTGCCGTCCGGTGGCGTGATGCTGACGGTGCAGGCGACGGAGGACGAAGTCCGCCCGCTGGTGGGCGACTTCGTGTCCATCGCGGCCGTCAATGGCCTGAGGTCCGTCGTCGTGTCGGGCACGGAGGAGGCCGTCGCGGCTGTCGAGGCGCACTTCGCCGACCAGCGGACGTCCCGCCTGCGGGTGTCCCACGCGTTCCACTCGCCGCTGATGGACCCGATGCTGGCGGACTTCCGTGAGGTCCTCGACGGCCTGTCCTACCGCGAGCCTTCGATCCCGCTGGTCTCCAACCTCACCGGCGAGCTCGGCGGCGCGGACTTCACCACCCCCGACTACTGGGTGCGCCACGTCCGCGAGGCCGTCCGCTTCGCCGACGGCGTCCGCGCCCTCGACACCGCCGGTGCGACGGACTACCTGGAACTCGGCCCCGGCGGCGTGCTCACCGCCCTCACCGAACAGATCCTCGTGGAGCAGAGCCCCGCCGCCCAGGACCCGCGCGGGGGCGCCGACCGCGTCGTCGTCCCCGCGCTGCGCCCCGACCGACCCGAGGAGGGCGTCCTGCTGACGGCGCTCGCCCGCCTCCACGTCGTCGGCGTGCCCGTCGACTGGGTCCGGGTCCTCGACCACACCGGCGCCCGGCGAGTCGTCCTGCCGACGTACGCCTTCCAGCGTGAGCGCTACTGGCCGGCCCAGGCCGTGCACACGGGTGACGTGACCGGCGCGGGCCTTCAACCGGCCGAGCACCCGCTGCTGGGCGCGGTGGTCTCCCCGGCCGACTCGGGCAGCGTGCTGCTGACCGGCCGGCTGTCGCTGAAGGCGCAGCCGTGGCTGGGTGACCACCGGGTGGGCGGCGTGGCCGTCCTCCCCGGGACCGCGTTCCTGGACCTGGCCGTCCGAGCCGCCGACCAGGTGGGTTGCGACCGGGTCGAGCGGCTGACGCTCGCCGAGCCGCTGGTGCTGCCCGAGGACGGTGCCGTCGCCGTCCAGCTGGTCGTCGGCACGCCGGACGGGGCCGGGACGCGTCCGCTGAGCTGCTACGCCCGGCCGGCGGAGGGGGCGGACGGCCCGTGGGTCTGCCACTCCACTGGCATCCTGGCCGTGGGCGAGCGGGAAGCCGGGTTCCACGCCGCTGAGTGGCCCCCGGCCGAGGCGGTAGCCGTGGATCCGGCGTCCTGCCACGACCCGCTGGACCACGGCCCGGCGTTCCGCACGCTGCAGGCGGTGTGGCAGCGGGGAGACGAGGTGTTCGCGGAGGCCGTCCTGCCGGGCCGGGCCGAGGACGCGGCGCCGTACGGGCTGCACCCGGCGCTGCTGGAGGCGGCCGTCCAGATCGCCGGCCTGACCGGGGCGGACGAAGGCGCGCGGCTGGTGCCCGCCGACTGGCGGGACGTGGCGCTGCACGCCACCGGCGCGGCGGTCGTGCGGCTGCGGGTCGCGCGGACGGGTGCGGACGCGGTGTCCGTCGAGGTCACGGACGCGGCGGGCGGCCCCGTGCTGTCGGCCGGATCGCTGGTGCTGGGCGAGCCGGCCGCCGCGGCCGAGCAGGCCGGATCGGCCGGGGTGCTGCTGCGGCTCGACTGGGCGGACGCCTCGGCGCGCGCCGCCGGGCCCGTGCAGGCCGTCACCCTGGGCGAGGACGTGCCGTCGCTCGCCGACCTGACCGGCGAGGCGCCGGACCTGGTCCTCGTGCCGGTGGCGGGCGGTTTCGCGCCCGAGGACGTCCATGCGGTGACGGCGTGGGCGCTGGGCCTGGTGCAGGAGTGGCTGGCCGAGCCGCGCTTCGCCGACGCCCGCCTGGTGTTCACGACCCGGGGGGCGGTGCCGGGCGGTGCGGTCGCGGACCTCGCCGGCGGCGCGCTCTGGGGTCTCGTCCGGGCGGCCGAGGCCGAGAACCCGGGCCGGTTCGCCCTGCTCGACGTCGAGCGGGCGTCGGACGTGAAGGCGGCGCTGCCCGTCCTCTCGATGCAACTGAGCGGTGGAGACTTCCAGTTCGCCGCTCGGGCCGGTGTCGTACGGGTGGGCCGGCTGGCCCGGGTGAGCCCGGGTGGGCGGTCGTCGGGTTGGGGCGGGGGCACCGTGGTGATCACGGGTGGCACCGGTGGCCTGGGCCGTCTCGTCGCCCGGCATCTCGTCACCCGGCACGGTGTGCGTGAGTTGCTGTTGCTGAGCCGCCGGGGTGGCGCGTCCGAGCTGGTGGACGAGCTGGCGGAGCTGGGGGCGCGCGCCGAGGTGGTGGCCTGTGACGCGGCCGATCGGGAGGCGCTCGCCCAGGCGCTGGACGGGCGGACGGTCACCGGTGTGGTGCACGCGGCCGGTGTGCTGGACGACGGCATCGTGACCGGTCTGACTCCCGAACGCCTGTCTGCCGTCCTGCGGCCGAAGGTGGACGCGGCGTGGAACCTCCACGAGCTGACCGAGGGCCAGGGCCTCAAGGCCTTCGTCCTGTTCTCCTCCGTCTCGGGCGTGATGGGCAGTGCGGGTCAGGGCAACTACGCCGCGGCCAACGTCTACCTGGACTGCCTCGCGCACTGGCGCCGCCAGCGGGGTCTGCCCGCCCAGTCGCTGGGCTGGGGCGCCTGGGTGCCCACGGCCGGCATGACGGGCACGCTGTCCGAGGCCGACCTGCACCGCATCCGCGCCACCGGGGTCCCGCCCCTGACCGAGGAACAGGGCCTCGCCCTGCTCGACGCCGCCACGACCGTCGACGAGCCCTACCTGGTCCCCATCGGCCGCGCCACCGGCCCCACCCGGATGCCCGGCACCGTGCCCGCGCTGCTGCGCGGCCTCGTCCGCGGTGCGCGCCGCGTGGTCGAGTCCACGGGCGGGCGCACCGGAGCGGTGGTCGCGCTCGCCGCCCGCCTCACCCAACTGCGCGAGGGCGACCGGCTGCGCCACGTCGTCGACCTGGTCCGCACCGAGGCGGCGGCCGTCCTCGGCCACGCCTCGCCCCAGGCCGTCCCCGCCGACCGGGACTTCCACGACCTCGGCGTCGACTCCCTCACCGCCCTGGAACTGCGCAACCGTCTCACCGCCGTCACCGGCCTGCGCCTGCCCGCGACCCTGGTCTTCGACCACCCGACCCCCGCCGTCCTCGGCGCCCACCTGCTCGGCGTGCTCCTCGACGAGCGGGGCGCGGCGGACGGCGCCGCGCTGTTCGGCCAACTCGACCGCCTGGACGCGGCGCTGGCCGAGGCCGACACCGACGAGGCGACGCGCGACGCGCTCGCGCTCCGGCTGCGCCGAATGCTGGAGAAATTGCGAAACCAGGACGCGCAGAATGCCGAGGACGCCATTGCGGAGCGGCTCGAAGCAGCGAGCGCGGACGAGGTCCTGGCCTTCATCGACAACGAGCTCGGCCGTCTGAGCGACCGCTGACCGACCCCGCCTCATCACAGGAAGGCACCACCCCCCATGTCGAACGACAGCAAGCTCGTTGACTACCTCAAGTGGGTCGCGGCCGACCTGCACCAGACCCGCCAACGACTGCTGGAGGTCGAATCCGGCCGGCACGAGCCGATCGCCATCGTCGGCATGGCGTGCCGGCTGCCCGGCGGGGTGACCACCCCCGAGGAGCTCTGGCGGCTGGTCGAGGACGGGCGGGACGGCGTCACCGGCCTTCCCGCCGACCGGGGGTGGGACATCGGGGCGCTGCTCGGGGAGGGCCACGGCAGCAGCGCCTCGATCGAGGGCGGGTTCGTCGCGGCCGGCGAGTTCGACGCGGGCTTCTTCGGCATCTCACCGCGCGAGGCCCTCGCGATGGACCCGCAGCAGCGCCTGCTGCTGGAGACGTCCTGGGAGGCGTTCGAGCGGGCCGGCCTCGACCCGAGCGGCCTGCGCGGCAGCCGCACCGGCGTGTTCGTCGGCACGGCGGGCGTCGACTACGTCGGCGTGGTGATGAACTCGGACGAGGACATGGAGGGTCACGCCACCACCGGTCTGACGGCGAGCGTGCTGTCCGGCCGGGTGTCCTACACCTTCGGTCTGGAGGGCCCGGCGGTCACCGTCGACACGGCGTGTTCGTCCTCGCTGGTGGCGATGCACCTCGCGTCGCAGGCGCTCCGGGCCGGTGAGTGCACGCTGGCCCTCGCGGGCGGCGTCACCGTGCTGTCGACGCCGATGAGCTTCTCCGGGTTCTCCCGGCAGGGCGGGCTGGCCCCGGACGGGCGCTGCAAGGCGTACGCGGACGCGGCGGACGGGACGGGCTGGGCCGAAGGCGCGGGTGTGTTGGTGCTGGAGCGGCTCTCGGACGCCCGCCGCAACGGGCACCCGGTGCTGGCCGTCCTGCGGGGCAGCGCCGTCAACCAGGACGGCGCCTCGAACGGCCTCACCGCGCCCAACGGCCCGTCCCAGCAGCGCGTCATCCGGCAGGCGCTGGCCGCCGCCGGGCTGTCGGCCGCCGAGGTCGACGCCGTCGAGGGCCACGGCACGGGAACGCCGCTGGGCGACCCGATCGAGGCCCAGGCGCTGCTCGCCACCTACGGGCAGGACCGCGAACGGCCACTCCTGCTGGGCTCGCTGAAGTCCAACATCGGCCACACCCAGGCCGCCGCCGGCGTGGCGGGCGTGATCAAGACGGTGATGGCATTGCGGCGGGGAGTGCTGCCCAAGACACTGCACGTCGACGCGCCGTCCGCTGAGGTGGACTGGTCGGCGGGGGCAGTCGAGCTGCTCACCGAGGCCCGCGCCTGGCCGGAGGTGGACCGGCCGCACCGCGCCGGCGTGTCCGCGTTCGGGATCAGCGGGACGAACGCGCACGTGATCGTCGAGGAGGCGGTGGAGGAGGCTTCCGAGGAGGACTCTTCGGCCGACGGCCCGTCGGTG